>NZ_JAPZQJ010000275.1:0-3805 GCF_027530405.1 Microcystis sp. LE19-41.2A
TTACTTGGTATGGTTCGATAGGGGGGCATAAATCGACTAAATCTTTATCTGGCAAGAGACTTAATTGATTAGTTCGCTCTAGATAAAAAACAATTGACAAAAATCGCTAAATGCCTTTCTATATAAGGGTTCCATCCCTTATAACCCCCGTCCATTGCATAACAATTACCGAAGAGCCAGAAATTTCCGCCGCTCTTAATCTAGAGTTTTCTGATGCTGGCTTAAATTATGTTAGTAGTTATGGTGGTGGCAGTTCCTTTGAAAAGCAGAACTTTACTGGCAATGCTCAACAGATGGATGTGACTAATCGCTGGAAACTATTTCTTGACAATGACGAGTTTTTGAAGTTAATCAAAAATGATGAGCTTTTACACTATTCCGAAAAAATCTTTGGTAAGCGTCCCGATACCGAGTTAATTTATCTTGGGGCTAATAGATGATAGTTATAATAACTGAATAACTGATACAAAATCCTGTTTAAAAGGTATGGGAGAGTGGGAAGTGGGAATTATAAATTAGGAATTAGGAAGTGGGAATTATAAATTATAAATTAGGAAGTGGTAAGTGGGAAGGCTCTTCTCGACTTTGTGTGATAATTTTTGCTTATGAAATCGTGAAATGTTTACTGGGAAAGACTTTTAGGACTATTTGGTTAAATAAACTATCAGTATAGACCTCGTTTCCACACAGAAACCAGAAGAGCCGTGGGAATTAGGAAGTGGGAATTAGGAAGTGGTAAGAATAAATAAAAATAATCTCCTGACTCCTGAATACTGACTCCTAACTCCTGTCTCCTGTCTCCTGAATACTGACAGCTTACTGCTATACTTAAGCAATTAAATCGATTAACTTTTGTTTTAAAGTTTCCAATCCTAGGCGACGAATAGCCGAGATAAAAACAGCTTGGGGATATTTTTCCTTAGCTATTTCCAAATCGTCGCTTTTTACCTGATCCAACTTATTAAACACCATTAACATTGGACCAGTTTGAATCGGCATCTCCGAGAGGATTTTTAACACCGAGGCAATCTGACTTTCCCAAGCTGGATGGGAGAGATCCACCAGATGGAGTAATGCGTCTGCTTCCGTTACTTCCTCTAAAGTTGCCCGAAAAGCATCCACCAGCGAGGGGGGTAATTCGTGGATAAAACCCACCGTATCGGTTAGTAACAGGGTGTGAGAGACTTGGGTGAGGGGATCGGTAATAGTTAAGCGTCGGGTGGTGGGATCGAGGGTAGCAAACAGTTGATCGGCGGTATAAACTTCGGCAGCGGTGAGAGCATTAATTAAAGTAGATTTTCCCGCATTGGTGTAGCCGACGATCGCCACACTGGCTACATCTTGTTTTTGCCGTTGTTTGCGTAAACGGGAACGATGAGCTTGCAGTTGATCCACCTCATCCTGGAGACGGGATAAACGACGTTGAATAGTTCGGCGTTCTGTTTCTAATTTTGTCTCCCCCGGTCCGCGAGTGCCAATTCCTCCCCCTAATCTCGACATAGCTAATCCGCGCCCGGTGAGACGGGGTAAAGTGTATTCTAATTGGGCTAATTCTACCTGTAGTTTACCCGCTTGCGATTGGGCCCGTTGGGCGAAAATATCCAGGATTACCTCGGTGCGATCGACCACTCTCACCCCGATTTGGTTCTCTAGATTGCGAATTTGGGCGGGAGAAAGGTCGCGATTGAATACAACTAAATTAGCCCCCGAAGTTTGCACCTGTAGGGCGATTTCTGCCACTTTTCCCGAACCGATCACTGTTTGAGGATGGGGATGATCCCGTTTTTGTCGGGTGACTTGCAAAACTTTACCCCCGGCGGTATCAACTAAACGCTCTAATTCACTTAAACCGTCCTCAAACTGGCGATCGCTGATATCGTCGGTGATCAAACCAACCAATAGTACCCGATCTTCGGCTTTATCAACGGTTATAGCGGTAAATTCTCGCTGAAACTCCGCCTCTAGTCCTTCCACTAACTCTAAAAAGTCCTGTTTGCTTAAATCCTCTAGATTTAAGGGAGGGGAGACAGACCAGTATATATTACTATTGACATTTGTTTGACTTTGTGGTATGAGATGCGCCAGATAGACTTGCTCCACATAACCGGTCGCCCCACCACCGCGACGGATCATGCCTGTACCGGTTAATGTTAAGATCACCAGCGCGTCTAATCTTTGCAAAGCCATGGCGGTTAAACTGGATTCTTTTGGCGGTTCCTGCTTGAGTTCCGTGGCGATACAACGAATTCCGCAAAGACGTTCGGAACCGTAGCGGGGTAGTTCCAAGAGAGAAAATTGGGTTTGTCGGGGGGTTCCCACTCCCACACGAATTACCTGGCCGCGACGGTTGATATAGGTGCAGAGGGGTTGATGGATATCGGTACTGATAGCCGCCAGTCTTTGGGCGAATTCTGGGGTGGTGAGAGTATCAATAGGCAAGCGTTCATGGTACAGCCTTTGTAGCTGTTTCATCTGACTGGCTTTCAGTCCCTGGGTATTGCCGAAGATGGTATCGATAGGCTTTCCTCGCAATTAGGATTTTATCTATTATTGTAGCGATTATGAGACTCGCTGCTCCTTGAGGGCGTTTCTCATCAAGATGAAGTGTAACCTAATTTGGTGCTGATTCAGAAGTAGTGATGACGGCTTAACCTTTACTTCCTTGGGTATTGTAGTCATGGATAAAATACCAAAGGGATACCCAAGGTGATTCTCCATTTTTTTAGAGAACGATAGACTCTCTCTCACTAACCGGAAAACCCGTTGTCGAAAAGTATTATTTAGGGTCTGCTGAAAAAGTTTGTTGGTGGGGGCAGGGTGTGGGGTGTGGGGTGTAGGGTTTTACCGATTTTGAGGTAGTCAGTTACCTAATTTTCAGGGAAAAAGTCCAGGGATTTTACCTCTGATCACTCCCATTCCGGTACTTTTTGATTGACAAAAAGTCTAAAAGTCTTACCCAACAAGGTTTTTAGATTTATTCAGCAAACCCTAGATAAAAACCAATAACTTCTCCAGTGTTTGTATCAATAGCCAATCAAATATATACCTTGACTTTTTGAGAGAATACGAAGGTTCATATCCCATCACCTTCCACCCTTATCTGACGGGGAACAGCCGCCAATTTATTATTGTTGACATAATTTTGTAACCATAGAAAACCCTACTTGACTATCTTGAGACGGATGATTCATTAGGGGTATTTCTAGACCATTTCTCTACTGTGAGAAGATAACTGGCGATCGCCGCTCTGGAATTAGCCAAGCAAATGCTGATCCTAAATCTGGTTATTAAAAACTGAGGCTCTTCGTTACTCTTTATGCTAAATCAACATACAAGATGCCAAGACAACATACTTCTAACCCAAAAATTCCGAAAGTTTCTCAAGCCATAGGCTCTCCGTTTTATTAGTTTAAGTTTATTGTTGACTCCCTCGACCATCCCATTCGTTGTCCTTCGCTCGAAATAACTAATTATTTCTCCAAACCAGTTTCGGATTGTTTGACAACTCTTAGTAAAAACACTGGAGGATTTTGCCAACCATTCCGAGATGGATAGCAGTCCTTCTGTCGGATTCTCTGAGGTTTCATAAATCTTTCTAAATTCTTCCTTTAACTCGTGCATCTTTTTCAAATTTTGGAAATTTTCTTTGATAGCTTCTAGTTTAATTTTTTGAGTTTCCGTTAAATCTTTTTCATTTTTTAACAAGCTATATTTACTTCGCTTTAAAACTTCTAGCTTCGCTTCTTTTTCCGCTTTCTGTTTTTTATTTTTCTGCGCTTCTACGGCTCTTTTTTCTGCTTTTCTT
>NZ_JAPZQJ010000329.1:0-6882 GCF_027530405.1 Microcystis sp. LE19-41.2A
GATTATAAAATCGGCCTGATTTTTTTTCTGAAAACCCTTGACAAATGGCGAGACTTGCTTTAGACTTTATGTATAATGGGAATCCGTGCGCCCATATATATAGGGTTTTTGAGGGAAGATAAGAGAGAAAAAAATAGACTCCAAAATCGGGATGGGTAGGAATAGGGATAAAGGTATGAAGACAGAAAATTTCTCTCCCCGACAAGCATTAAACAAAGCATTCCTGAGAGTCAAACCGAGTCGTAGTCAGGTGGAGAAGTTTCAAACCCACCTAGAACAACTTTTGGGGAGTATAAACGAGACAGAATCAGAGGAGTTCCATAAAAACCTGCTTGCAGACTTTCTCAAACACAGCTACTACAGTCCTCAACATTTCATCAACACCAAGGGAAGGAATGATTTAGTCATCCATAATGGGAAAGAGTCGCGGGATTCCGTGGGGGTGATATTGGAAGTCAAGAAACCCAGCAATAAAAGCGAGATGCTGCGGAGAGACAAACTCAACTGTAAAGCATTACAAGAATTACTCCTCTACTTCCTTCGGGAAAGAATAACCGAGAAAAACCTAGAGATAAAACACCTGATTGCTACCAATATATATGAGTGGTTTATCTTCGATGGGAATATCTTCGAGAGACTATTCGCACAAAATCAGGAACTTGTCAGACAGTTTAATGACTTTGAGACGGGGAGACTAACGGGAAAAACCACCGACTTCTTCTATAAACAGATAGGGGAAC
The DNA here is from genome assembly GCF_027530405.1 of Microcystis sp. LE19-41.2A. Classification (NCBI taxonomy): domain Bacteria; kingdom Bacillati; phylum Cyanobacteriota; class Cyanophyceae; order Chroococcales; family Microcystaceae; genus Microcystis; species Microcystis sp. LE19-41.2A. The sequence goes on from NZ_JAPZQJ010000329.1 coordinate 741, forward strand.
CCTTCCTGAACTCCAGACTCGATTCCCTGACATACACCCATTTTGACTTGCGGGAATACACCCAAACCATCCGGGAGGACGAACATAACCTCATCAGTCTCTATAAAATCTTTTCTCCCGAACACCTCTTAAAACTCCCCTTTGCGAACGATAGCAACAGTCTCGACAAAAACTTTTATAGTGAACTGCTGCATATCATCGGATTGACAGAGATAAAAGAGGGAGGAAAAAAACTCATCCAACGTCTGCAACCGGCAGCGCGTCAACCCGGTTCGCTGCTAGAGAACGCTATCAGTCAAGTAGAGAGTTTAGATAAAATCTCTCGTTTACCCAATCCCGAGGAATTTGGGGAGACGGAAGAGGAGAGACTATTGAATATCGGTTTAGAGTTGGGGATAACCTGGATAAATAGAATCCTCTTCCTCAAACTATTAGAAGCGCAGATAATTAGGTATCATCGGGGGGATAAATCCCTAGGGTTTCTCAATTTAAGCAAAATTACCGACTATGACGACTTAAATCGCTTATTTTTCAGCGTTTTAGCCAAAAAACAGTCAGAAAGAAGCAAAGACATCCAGAATATCTATACTCAGGTTCCCTATCTCAACAGTTCCCTATTTGAACCGACGGAATTAGAACAATCAACCATAGTTATCAGTAACCTGCGTTCGGAGAATTTAGAGATTTTTGCGGGAACAGTCTTAAAGGATAGTCAGGGGAAAAAGCGAACAGGAGAAATCAACGCTTTAGCATACCTATTCGAGTTTCTCAATGCCTACGATTTTAGCAGCGAAGGTGGGGAAGCGATACAGGAGGATAACAAGACTCTTATCAATGCGTCGGTGTTGGGATTAATCTTTGAGAAAATCAACGGATATAAGGATGGTTCCTTTTTCACCCCCGGTTTCATCACTATGTATATGTGTCGGGAAACGATTCGACGCGCAGTGATAGAGAAATTTAACCAGAGTCAGGGATGGGATTGTCAGACTATCGAGGATGTATATAACCGCATCAAAGATAAAACGGCAGCCAATGCTATTATCAATAGTCTCAAAATTTGTGATCCTGCGGTGGGTTCGGGACATTTTCTTGTTTCTGCTTTGAACGAGATAATCGCGATTAAGAGTGAGTTACAGATTTTAGTGGATAAAGAGGGGAAAACTCTCAGGGATTATCGGGTTGAGGTGGTGAACGATGAGTTAATCGTCACCGATGATGACGGTAATCTGTTTGAGTATAATCCCCGCAACCGAGAAAGTCAGCGCGTACAGGAGACTTTATTTCAGGAAAAACAGCGTCTGATTGAGGGGTGTCTCTTTGGAGTTGATATCAATCCCAACTCGGTGAAAATCTGTCGGTTGCGTTTATGGATTGAGTTACTCAAGAATGCTTACTACAAAGCAGATAACGAGTTAGAGACGTTACCGAATATCGATATTAATATCAAGGTTGGCAATTCTCTGATTAATCGCTTTGGGTTATCCAATGATTTACAAGTCTTTTCCCGCAAAAATCGTTTAAGTATCGAGAGTTATAAGGATGCGGTGAGAGTCTATCGCAACGCGGAGGATAAATCGCAAAAGCGCGAGATGGAGAGATTGATAAGTGAGATTAAGAGTAGTTTTCGTCAGACTTTACAGTTAGATAATCCTCTGAAAAAGCGCTTGCGGGGTTTGGAAACGGATTTATATAGTCTAGAGAATCAAATTTTGTTATTTGAGGAGTCACCCAAGGAAAAGAAAGCGCGGGAAAGGAAGATTAGTCAGTTAAGGAATGAGATTGATAAATTACGTCCGCAACTAGAGGAGATTGAAAGCGGTAAGATTTATCATAATGCTTTTGAATGGCGCTTCGAGTTCCCCGAAGTCCTAGACGATAAGGGGGATTTTGTCGGTTTTGATGTGGTAATTGGCAATCCTCCTTATATAAGTATTGAAGATATAACTTGGGACCAGAGAAGATTTTACGAAACCATTTATCAAACGGCTACTGGAAGATTTGACTTGTATTCTCTATTCATTGAGAAAGCAATGCAAATAAAACAGCCAACAGGTGTTTTCACTTACATTATTCCAGGAAAGTTTTTAAACAACAAACAATTTGTTACTGCTCGTAAAATTGTTTGCGATAATCACGGAGTTACGGTTGTAAAAATTGACGAAAAAGTATTTGAAGATGCACAAGTAAATAGTGTAATTGTAGAAAATTATCCCACTACAAAAGCACAATACAAAGCATTTAAAATCACAAGGCAAGAATTGCAACAGCTTTCAGAAACTGAAGTATCAAGTATCTTGAACGATAAGGAGATAATTTTTCGATTAGAAATAAATACCAAATTTGATCACCTCATTGCTAAAATTGAGGCAGATACACTGAAATTAAAAGAAATTGCAGAAGTGAAAGACGGAATTGTTGCAGGTACAATCAAAGACATTTTATACATTGATAAAAAGTTAGACAAAGACAGCCACAAACTTTATTTCGGTAAAAACCTTTCAAGATTTCATTTAGGCACAACTGATGTTTGGGTTAATTATAAACCCGAAGAAATGATGAAGCAAGAAGTTAAAAGACAAGCAGGTAAAAGGTCTGGACTTTGGATGAGAGATAAAAAAATATTTGAGAGAGAAACAATTATTTATCGCAAAGTTGGTAAGGAACTTATTGCCACATATGCAGACAAAGGAATTTACTACGAACAAACGATACATAGTTGCTATATAACAGACAAAAGAGTTAAAACAAAATATGTTTTAGGACTTTTTAATTCTGCCTTGTTCAAGTTCTATTATCAAAAAACAAATTCTCAAGGTGGTGATATTTTTCCACAAATAAGAATTTCATCGGTAGAAAAGCTACCGATAAAACTTGCAGACAGTAAAACACAAGAAACAATTGAAACTCTTGTTAACCAAATTTTAGCCAAGAAATCAGAAGATAATTCTGCCGACACCAGCGAGTTAGAAAAAGAGATTAACCAAATAGTGTATGAATTGTATGGATTAAGCGAGGAGGAAATCAGGATAATAGAGGGGGAAATAAAATAAATATAAATGTAGGGTGTGTTAGCGAAGCGTAACGCACCCAAAAGCATCCCAAAGGACTGACAAAAATTTGATCCCCCTAAATCCCCCTTTTTAAGGGGGACTTAAATTTGATACATTCGTTCTCATGAACTCCCAATCGAACTTTAAAACCCATCTCCGCGCTTCCCCTATACCTTCCTCTTACCTATTGCAAGAGTGCCTTATCTCAACAAGTAATTTAAATTCAGTACAGCTTACACCCAAAAGAATCTCAACCAAAATGCTTGACAAAAGCCAAGACTTGACTTATACTTTTTATATAATGGGAATCCGTGCCTAAATATATATAGGGGTTTTCAGAGAAATTAACGAGCGAAAGAAATAGGGACGAAAAGGAAAGCTTTGCCGCAAGGATTAAAGCTGGTTTGGTTAGACTAACTTTATCAGTACCTTTTGAGGAGAGAAAAGTTATGGCTGAGTCAAAAAGCTGGGATTTTCAGAGATTTTGGCAAACTCTAGACTATTTTGATAGTATTCCCCTGTGGAGTTGTCTGCAAAAGCTGCTCGGTTTCGGGGAAGATAAAAAAAATCAGCTAACAAATGAGCAAGGGATGAAGACCATTTTAGTCATTGGTGGGGAAAATGCGATCGGGAGAAAAGTAATCACCCAACTACAGCAGCAAAACTATCAAATCCGCGCTTTAGTCGATAATATCGAGTCTGCACGTCAATTATTGGCTGAAAATGTCGATTTATTTGCTCTGCAAACCCCGCAATTATTCACAGGGATTGAGAGAATTATCTACTGTCAAGGGGAGAATAACCGCCATAGTTTAGCTAATTTACTCGATTTATTGAAAAATGCTGGGATAACCGCCGAAAAAACCCTCTTTGACTTTAGCAATCCCAGCAGTGATATAAAAGAAATCTGGGGTGCGGTGGATGATGTGGTAATGGGAGGAGTGAGTGAGAGTCAGATAACCCTAACCGGAGGACGAGCGCTCTTTTCCGGTATCGTTAGAACTGAAAATAACGGCGGTTTTGCCTCAGTTCGTACCAGAAACCTGAATCCTCCCCTAAATTTATCTAACTACGAGGGAATAGAATTACAGGTACAAGGGGACGGAAAACGCTATAAATTAATTCTGCGCTGTGAAGGACGTTGGGATGGTATCGGTTACTGTTATTCTTTTGATACACTTGATCGCACTTGGCAAACGATTTCTATTCCTTTTGGCGATTTAATCCCAGTGCTGCGGGCCAAAACCCTGCGGGAGGCAGCACCCTTTGATAGCAGTAGCGTCTATGCTTTGCAGTTAATGCAGAGTAAATTCGAGTACGATGGGGCCTTAAATCCCCGTTTCTCCCCGGGGTTATTTGCTTTAGAAATTGTCACAATTAAGGCCTACGGGGGTAAAAACCGCTTAATTATCGTTAAGGAAGGAGAAATCGCCGAAAAAAGCCTTTTAGATGCCAGTGGTTATCCCTACGAAGCGATCGATTCTGCTCAGATTTTCGCTAAACTTAATTAATTTAAATAAGCTTGCATCTCAAGTTAAACTACAGAACATCGGGTTAAGATCATGACTATCGGGAGCATAATTAAGGAGGTATGTTCATGAGTGAACAGAATCCCTACGAACAACTTGGGGTTACTGAAGAATCCTCTTTTGAAGAAATTCAAGAGGCCAAACAAAGACTGGTGCAACAGTATCAAAATGATAGCAAAATTGTCGAATTGATCGAGTCGGCCTACGATTCCGTCCTCATGGATCGACTGCGGATGCGACAGGAGGGTAGAATTAAAGTTCCCGATCGCATTCGTTTTCCTGAACGTCTGACGATTCCGGTGGAAAGTAAACCAGTTACTAGCAGCAAATCTCCTAACTGGTGGCGAAGCTCAATCGATACACCTTCTGCACGGGATATCGGTGTACCAGCAGTGATTTACGCTTGTTTAGGAGCAATAACGCTGTTAGTTCCCGATCCCAGTGGCTCCCTCTTACCGCTGCTCTTAGCTTTTGGCGTTTTCGTTAATATCTATTTTTTCAACCGCAAGGAAAAACGTTTTGGCCGCGCCTTACTATTCACTCTCGCTGGTTTAGTGCTAGGAGTCGCTCTGGGAGCGGGATTAGCCAGTTTAGCGGCCAAGGCTGATTTGAACATTTTCGGTGATCGCCAAATTTATGCGCTCATCACTTTTCTAATCTTTTGGGTGATTAGTAGTTTTTTCCGTTAACCGAACGCTCGTAGGGATCCTAAGATCACGTCCACTGCTTCCCCAAGGTTATTGACGATATAATCAGGCTCGTAGCTCTCTAAACGGGAACGGCTGCGAATCCCCGATAATACGCCAATAACCTTAATATTTTGGCTTTTAGCGGCGGCAATATCCGCTTCCGTATCCCCCACCATCCAAGTATCGGCAGCCGCCGGCAGTTCTTTAGCGGCCTTAGCCATAAGCAGGGTTTTGTCGCGCACGTCGTTGGTTTTGGTGTAATTGTTATTTAGACAATAACGACGATTAGCGGCGAAAAAACGACCGATATCGTGGCGATTAAAGGCATGATCTAGCTCGGATACCCGCCGCATCGTCATCACGACTAAATCGATCTTTAACTCTTGGATTTTCTGGAGAGTTTCCAAAGAACCAACCACCGGGCGATCGTGGACAAGATAGGGTAAAGTATGGACAGTTTGACGACGAAGATGGGCAAATTTACGCGCTTGATCTTCATCTAATCCTGACATTTCCCCGATACGCTTCTCAGAAACCTGCTCCCGTTTTAACTGCCAGAATTCCGCTTTCGATAATTCCCCGATAATTTGACCTTTATAGGCGGTTTTCTGTAAACAGTCTTGATAAACTTGGTAATATCGCTCCGATACGTCCATTATCGGGCCGTCAAAGTCGCTAATTAGTCTCAACATCGTTCTAATACTTCTCGCTTTATTAATTTTTATATACAAGTTACCCTAGAGTCTTGACAATGACAAGAGTTTTGTCGGGAAAAAGATTAGGGACCAGGGACGTGGGGTGTCGGGTGTGGGGTGTGGGGTGTGGGGTGTGGGGTGTGGGGTGGGGGGAGATCGGAAGAGCGCACCTCAGA
>NZ_JAPZQJ010000674.1:0-3257 GCF_027530405.1 Microcystis sp. LE19-41.2A
AAATCCTTATCTGGCAAGAGACTTAATTGATTAGTTCGCTCTAGATCGAAAACAATTGACAAAAATCGCCAAATGTCTTTCTCTATAAGAGTTTCATTCCTTATAATCCTGTACGTTGCATAAGACAAACCGAAGAACCATCTGGGTTGTAATAAACCTACACCTGTCAGCATCCCACACCCCATCACCCCACTTCCCCGCGGTTGAGTTAGCGGGTTAGGCTTCGATCTGTCAGAATACAAGTATTGAAACAAACCTTTTAAGAGGCTTCATGGTGGAAGTTAAAGTCGTTCCCCCGAAACGCAATTGGGTTCAGACGTGCTGGCAATCCCTGAATTCCTTATCCCGCTTACTGGTGATTGCTCTAGCCGCACCACTTGTCGTCCTGAATGTCTGGGCATTATCGGCAATTTTTGGCTATTTTGAATCTTTATTTGTTATTTTACTGATAGCGGCCGTTCTATCTTTTCTCTTGGGTTATCCGGTGACTTGGTTGGAACGTCAGGGATTAAAACGGGGTTTAGCTGCAATCGTGGTTTCCCTGATCACGATTTTAATTTTTGTGGCCGTGGGCATAACCCTAGTTCCCCTAGTCTTCACCCAAGCACAGCAATTTGTCAACAGATTGCCAGAATGGTTAGACTCGGGACAGCGCCAACTGATGCAACTAGATACCAAAATCGACACGATGAATCTACCGATTCCGATCAGTTTCGATGGTGTTATCGCTCAGTTTAACAGTCGTTTAGGGGCAGAATTGCAAATTCTAGCGGGAAGAAGCGTTAATTTAGCCCTTAATCTCACGGTTTTTACCGTGGTGCGGGTGCTTGATGTGCTGCTAACCATTATCCTCACCTTTTATCTACTTCTCCACAGTCCCGATATCTGGAGGAGTATTATCCAATGGTTGCCCAAACCCGTCCAACAACCCTTTTCCCTAACCCTACGCTTAAGTTTTCAGAATTACTTTGTCGGACAGGTAATTTGCGCCACCTGCATGGCCCTGGGATTAGTCACGGCATTTTTATCGATTAAAGTCCCTTTTGGTCTCCTATTCGGTCTGTTGATTGGCACCATGGCCTTAATCCCTTTTGGGGGAACTGTAGGCATTGTCACGGTGACAGCTTTACTAGCTTTGCGCGATATTGGTTTAGCTCTGCAAGTTTTAGCCGTGGCTGTAGTGGTGCAGCAAATTGTCGAAAATGGCATTGCTCCCCGGATTTTGGGCAGTGTCACTGGGTTAAATCCCTTTTGGGTGTTGGTCTCGGTCTTGACGGGGGCGCGAGTGGGCGGTTTACTGGGGGTGATTGTCGCGGTTCCCATGGCAGTAATGATCAAGGAAGCTTTGGAGGTTATCCGTCAAGTGACACCAGAGGAGACAAAACACGGGATAATTAAACCCTCTCTCCCCCTAGAATCAGAATCCTCTAGCGAGGTGGTTTCTCGCTGAAGAATGACTGACGGCATGATCTAGGGCGATGTGAGCAGTAATATTGGCCGGGAGAAATCGGCAATTTTCTCGCAGGTTCTTGGCTTTTCTCCCTCGATCGAGTTATGATATCCATATTGGTAGATTAACTCCACTTGCCCTGATCGCTGTCCCTGACAAGCAAGGACAAATCAAGGCTTGAGGATGCCTTGCTGGTCTCTGGGGCCTGGCTTATTGGGAGATTAGCTAACCAATTGTCTCTAAACTCGGATAATTTTAAGAACGGGTCATTGTCTATCCCGATAAATCAGCAAAAAATCGATATTTTGGTTAAATAGGCTACATTAACAGCCAAGTTTCTATCGTAAGCTCGAAGTTAAGACATAAAGTCAATATCACCCTCCGATTGCAATGAGAAAATGTTTGAATCGCTTAATATTTGGGCTTTTCAGACATTTTTTTTGTGGATTGATACTAAATCCAGTTATTAAAAACTGATTTAGTATGACATGGACAAACACCAACAGACCATGATCTGGAGAGATCGTCAAGAAAAGTATCAGAGTGAACTCTTGGAAAAGAATTGGTAAAATATAATTAGTAGGGAGAGTATTGCTGTTAATGTTTCGCTTTTTAACGAGACGTTAACCAAGCTCAAAGGCAAAAAATAGCAGTAATTTGCTAAAAGCTAAAAGCCGATAGCTGACTGCTCTATATATCTCTCGTATTCTTTACTTGTCGAGTTCAACACGACCCCTTTATGGAATCAAGCAACCCGTCAGGGAAGACTTCCGAACCTCCTAGTCATAGGTGGGCCAATTTACTCGGAACCATGATCGCAATTCTGACCCTAACGTTACCCTTGTTAGCGATTGGATATAACTCCACGCCTAACTATACCGAAGAACCCCTTACCGGTAACACATCCTACTCCCTAACGAGGCAAATGAGGTGACAGAATTGAGATAGACGATTGCCAAAATAAAAATTTTTTTCTTCGTCCCGATCCCCCTTATGGGTAAAATTTGGATCGGAGTTAATCAAAGTGTGTTTTAATTTTGCTTGCGCTTTTAGGTGACTCTAAAGGCGCTATTGTCTTGTATTTGGAGAAAGCTTGTGGATTTATCGCGCATTCCTGCCCAACCGAAACCAGGTTTAATTAACGTTTTAGTGGAAATTACCGCCGGCAGTAAGAATAAATACGAGTTTGATAAGGATTTAAATGCCTTTGCTCTCGATCGCGTTCTCTATTCTTCGGTACAATATCCCTGTGATTATGGTTTTGTTCCCAATACCCTCGCCGATGATGGCGATCCTTTAGATGGTATGGTGATCATGGATCAGCCTACTTTCCCCGGCTGTGTGATTACGGCGCGTCCCATTGGTATGCTAGAAATGATCGATGGTGGTGATCGCGATGAAAAAATTCTCTGTGTTCCCGCTAAAGATCCTCGTTATGCAGAGGTAAAATCTCTTAAAGATGTCTCTCCCCATCGCTTGGAGGAAATCGCCGAGTTTTTCAAAACCTATAAGAATCTAGAGAAAAAAGTCACAGAAATTCTCGGTTGGAAAGATGTGGACGCAGTAACCGCTTTAGTTGAACAGTGTATTGCTGCTTATAAGTAAGGTTTGCGGCAAAAAGTTTGTTGTGGGGTTAGGAGTCGGGAGTCAGGAGTCAGAATTCAGGAGTCGGGAGATAGGGTGATAGGGATTTAGGGGTTTAGGGAAATTTCAGCCAAATGCTCCACTACCCCACTACCCCCCGACCCCCCGAACCCCCCACCCCCCCACCCCCCCGCGCCCCCCCCCCCCCCCCCCCCCCCCCCCC
>NZ_JAPZQJ010000129.1:0-36805 GCF_027530405.1 Microcystis sp. LE19-41.2A
CACACCCCACACCCTCTTTCCAGTCAGAGGCAATCAGGGCAAAATGATAAGTATTTTATATGCAAATACCTTCAATGCTTAAAAATATTTAAATTTACAATCGGTAATATTTATTTTTACTTAAGAATTTATTGAGAATAATTTTTATTTATTTACGAGGTTACAATACTTCCAGCGATTCTGGTATAATTTTGCATTATGCTATGATGCCTCTTATTGTAATTTTTAGGGTTTTAATGATCTGGGTTGTCTTAAAACCCTTGCTAAATCTAGACTTTTCCCTTGGGCAAAACCAAACAGTTCCGCCAATTTTCCCTTTTTTCCCGAACAACGTTGATCTAATTTTTGTGTAGTTTTGTTGCAAAGTCAAATTTTTTTTGACAAAATGGCTAAATTGTGGTATGGAGATAGATTGTTGATAGGTGGCCATTCAAACCGAGGCAATCAATAATTAGGACTTGCTGAATAAGTTTGTTGGTGGGGTTAGGAGCCGGTGGTCGGGAGGGTAAGTGAGAAGATCAGACAGAATTTGAAGAATGAATGGCGACACAAGGAAAGCCCTGCTCTCAAAGCGTTTTCAATGCTGCTCCGATACGCGATCATCTTCAAACTTGACAACGCCGCCGATCGCGCATCAACCTTGAATCGACTCTGGTATGAGTGGAAATCGATATACTAGAATTATTATGGTCAAGATGTCCAACTTAAGATCAATGACAAAAATCCTCTCGACAGCCGAAGTGAAAGCGCGTCTTTCCGAATCGATCGATCTTGCTCTCCAAGAGGGCTACGTTGTCATCACCCGCTACGGCAAACCCGTGGCTGCCCTAGTGAGTTACGAAGATATCCGACAATTGCAACGACTGAGAAGCGCTCGTCAGAGGGGAGGGTTAGCGAATTTAAGCGAAAATTGGGAAGATTCCGAAGAATTAGCCGAAGAACTGGATAATATCTTGGACGAGAGAACCTGATGGCTTATCTCTTTGATACCGATGCTATTTCAGAGATGTTACGCAAGCGCCCGCTACTGGACTATCTGCAATGGTTACGATCGCTAGATCGAGAAAATCAATATACTAGCAGTATCACGATCGCCGAACTATACAAAGGTGCGTTCCGTTCCCCCAAGCGCAATGATTTTCTGGAAAAAATCGAAACGAGAATTATCCCCGAATTCACGATCCTGCCATTCGATCGCTTGACAGCGAAAATTTACGGAGAAATTCAAGCGCAACTAGAACAACAGGGAAATATTCTCGCCCATGCCGATTTACAGATCGCATCCACGGCGATTCAATCTAATCTAGAACTGGTTACGGGTAATATTCAACATTTCGCCCGTGTAGAAGCTTTACGGATTAATTACACTCTCGTCCACGCCAGGGCATCTTCATAAAATGTTCAGAGTTGAGGCAACTTCGGCATCAACCATGGCAGCTGGATCGCAAATATAGGATAACTTTCCCAAAAATCAGCGATAAAAACCTTTTTTACCGATCTAGCCCGGCTCTAACGCCTGGGAAGGGAAAAATCCTCAATTGAGCCGAAATTAGCTTAATCAAAAAATATGCTATAATCAGAATGTAAGCACAAGGGGCCGTAACGGTTTCGACAGGTTAGCGAAAGCTCCCCCGTGATACAGGTCGAGAGTGAGTCTCCTCTCGTAAATCAAAGGCTCAAACAAAAAGTAAATGCGAACAACATCGTTCCTTTCGCTCGTAAAGCCGCTCCTGTAGCTGCCTAATAGTCTCTAATCGACTCGAGCATTCATAGTTTGACTCCGTTAAGGACTATGGATAAACCCCCAACGGATGCCACGTTTAACTTTCTCTAGTTAGTTAACCGTCTAAGCTTTAACTAGAGCATCCCACTGTCCGGGATAAGTGACAGTCCCCGTTTCGAGGGTAATCGAAACTAAACCTGTGAATGAACGGACAGTCAATACCTAATTTGGACAGCAGTTCGACTCTGCTCGGCTCCATTGATTACTTTAATGAAAGACCTTCTCTCCCGCATGGACGGGGTACAAACACCGATCATTCCCGTGGTCGGTCAATTAATTAAAGCGAACCCCGGCACTATTTCCCTAGGTCAAGGGATTGTTTCCTATTATCCACCCCAGGAAGCGATCGAATCTCTATCTTTATTTTTAGCCAATCCCAAAAATCATCAATATCAATCTGTGGCGGGAATTCCCCCCTTATTAGCAGTAATTCGGGAAAAACTAGCCGAAGATAATCGGGTAGAAATCAGCGATAAACAGGCAATTTTTGTGACGGCGGGCAGTAATATGGCCTTTATGAATGCCATTTTAGCCATTACTTCCCCGGAGGATGAAATTATTCTCAACACTCCCTTTTATTTCAATCATGAAATGGCCATAAAAATGGCTGATTGTCAAGTAATTTTGGTCGCCACAGACAAAAATTATCAATTGCGTCCGGCTGCCATTGAAGAGGCAATCACGGAAAAAACTAAGGCAGTGGTGACGATTTCTCCTAATAATCCCACGGGAGTAGTTTATCCAGAAAATACCCTAAGAGAAGTCAATCGAATCTGTCAAAAAAAGGGCATCTATCACATTCATGATGAGGCCTATGAGTATTTTACCTATAACCATGCCCGTCACTTTTCCCCGGGGGCAATTGTTGGCAGTGAATCCTGGACTATTTCCTTATTTAGTCTCTCAAAAGCCTACGGTTTTGCCAGTTGGCGCATTGGTTATATGGTAGTACCAGAACATTTATCTGAGGCGATTAATAAGATTCAGGATACTATTTTAATCTGTCCGCCGGTGGTTTCGCAATATGCGGCTCTGGGAGCGTTACAGGTGGGTAAAAGCTATCCTTTAGAACAGTTAAAAACCATCAGTAAAGTTAGAGAAATTTGCCTGAATGCTCTAGAATCGATTAGGGATATCTGTGATGTTGCCACTGCGGAAGGGGCTTTTTATTTCTTCCTGAAAATTACCACAGACAAGAATGATTTTCAGTTAGTTAAAAGTTTAATTGAGCAGCAGCGGGTGGCGGTGTTACCCGGTTCAACTTTTGGGATAACAGAAGGCTGTTATTTGCGTCTTGCCTACGGTGCTTTATCTCCAGAAACGGCTTTAACGGCAGTAGAAAGATTGGTAAAGGGACTGCGTTATTTTAGTCAGTGATTTTCAAGAATAAATACCGGCTTTTTTTCTTGGTTTTTACTTTACCACAACTGATGAAAAACCTTCTCTTGCCCATGGATGGGGTGCAAACACCGATTATTGCTGTGGTCGGTCAATTACTTAAAGCGAAGCCTGGTACTATTTCCCTAGGTCAAGGGATTGTTTCCTAATTATCCACCCTAGGAGGCGATCGAATATATTTCTTTAGACTAGGGGTTTGGCTGGCTGGTTTCCATAATCAGAATTGCTGACCTCTTGAGCTACAATTGACGGCAAAGCGTTTTTGCGCTAAACTATGGGACAAAGAATGCTTTGGCCTTATATAATTAATGCGAACAATCTATTTTTACGCCCCTGACGAAATCAGACAAAAAAATATCAGGGAAGACCAGACTCTATGGACAGGCGATCCTAGCAATTTTACGGCTTGGATAGCCCAAACCTACTTTCATCTTAAACAAGCTGGCTTTCCCTGTGAAATAGCCAGAGAAATCCCAGAGCAAGGAATTTTAATCGCCGACCGAGACACCCTAGATAATGACTATCCCTTCTTGGATAAGGTCATGTTAATTTGTGTCCAAAGCGACAAAGAATATCACCCTTCGGCTCACCTACACATTGTTTATAATCCGTATACTTGGGAGAAGACTAAAGACTCTATTTGGAACCCCCATCTAATTAGTCATTGGCCGATGCCCGGGTTAATTCCCAGAGATAGGGAACGGAACACCCTAGTGGAGAATATTTCTTACATTGGCAACAGGGGTCAGTTGGCACCGGAATTAAGGTCGGAAGCATGGCGAGAGTCTTTGGATACTCTCAATTGCCATTGGATGCCGATTTGGGATAAATTTCAATGGAACAATTATACTAATCTAGATGTGATTGTAGCCGCGCGTAGTTTTGATTCTCGAAATTATCCTAATAAAGGTTCTATTAAGCTAATTAATGCTTGGCACGCCGGTGTTCCTGCCCTTTTGACTCCAGAGTTAGGCTTTTTAGCAGAAAGAAAGACGGAGTTAGATTTTATTATTATTCACTCTCTAGAGGAAACAATTCAAGCAGTTCGTCGTCTGAAAAGTTCTCCAGAACTTTATCAAAAAATGGTTGAAAACGGTTATAAGAGGGCGAAAGAACACACAATTGAAACCACTTTAAATCAATGGATATCTTTTTTTAAAGATGTGGCTTTTCCCACCTACGAAAAATGGTCTGCTTTAAGTCAAATTGAAAAAAGATGGTTGTTCAGTCAGCGATATTTAGCTTTCAAATACGACAGATTTAAACACAAAATAAACAACCTTGGCAAGTCAAAAGCATAATTCAATTCTCGATCGATTATTTCTCCTTCGTGTAAAAAATAGTTGATAGCCTTTCTCATCAAGATAACGACTCCCTAAAACCAGATAGTTTGTACCTCACCATTAAGATAACTGCTATAGGATAACCTCTGATTCGATCTTTTGGGCTATTCTTAGTTTAGCCGAACGAGAACGAGGATTTTTAGCTTGTTCTTCCCGGCTGGGAATAATCGGCTTTTTCGTGATAATTTTCAAGGAATTATCTTCGCGAAAGCCATACTTGATCAGACGATCTTCTAGACTATGAAAACTGATCATAGCGATAATTCCCCCGGATTTTAGCCAGTGGGGGGCTTGATCTAACAATTGTTGGAGAGAATCTAATTCTTGATTAACAGCGATGCGTAGGGCTTGAAAAACCCGCGTTGCCGGATGAATACGTCCATAACGGTAACTAGCGGGTACAGAACTAGCGATGACAGCCGCTAATTCTGTAGTGGTAGTAAAAGGACGTTTTTGGACGATCGAGCGAGCAATAGGACGAGATAAACGTTCTTCTCCGTATTGATAAAAAAGATCTGCTAATTCTTTTTCGTGCCAATGGTTGATAATATCGGCTGCCGTCAGGGATTGACAGCGATCCATCCGCATATCTAAGGCTGCCGTGTGGCGAAAACTAAAGCCGCGCTCGCTCTGATCGAATTGGGGAGAACTGACTCCTAAATCGGCGATAATGCCATCAAAACTGCTATTTTGTCCATTGTAATCGGCGAAGTTCCCCCACCAGAGGGTTAAACGGCTATCTAGATAGGGGGCGAGACTAATTTTAGCGGCTTCTAGGGCGCTTTGATCGCGATCGATGGCGGTTACTGTGGTTTCGGGATGAGCTTCTAAAAGCAAGCGGCTGTGTCCACCACCCCCTAGGGTAAGATCGAGATAATGCCCCCCGGGTTGAATATTTAAGCCGGCGATTAATTCTTGACTCAAAACGGAAATATGGGGAAAATCTTGATTCATATGCTGATAACTTCCTGAAAATGGCGATTTAACCTAGGGTTTGCTGAAAAAGTTTGTTGGTGGGGGCAGGGTGTGGGGTGTGGGGTGTGGGGTGTGGGGTGTAGGGTGTAGGGTTTTACCGATTTTGGGGTAGTCAGTTACCTAATTTTCAGGGAAAAAGTGCCTGAATTTTACCCCCGATCACTCCAATGGTCAGCACTTTTTGAGGGGAAAAAAGTCTAAAAGCCTTATCCAACAAGGTTTTTAGATTTATTCAGCCAACTTTAACCTAAAAACAACTGATAGGCCCGATTTTGACTTTCATCCCAATAGCGATAGCCGAGAGTATCGAGAAAAGCTTGCCATTGATTCATTTCATCGGGGGGGACCTGTATGCCCACGACGATGCGCCCGTAATCGGCCCCGTTATTGCGATAATGGAAAACGCTGATATTCCAGTGGGGACTCATGGAGGCGACAAATTTCATTAAAGCCCCCGGTCGTTCGGGAAACTCGAAGCGATAAAATAATTCATGATCGGCTAAATGCGATCGCCCTCCCACCATGTGGCGCAGATGCAATTTAGTCAATTCATCATCGCTAATATCGAGGGTTTTAAAGCCACAAGCTTCAAAACTCTCGGCTAATTTCTTGGCATCGGTGCGATTTTCGATCTGGGCGCCGACAAAAATATGTGCTTCTTTTTCATCGGCAATGCGATAACTAAATTCGGTTAAATTGCGTTTGCCGACACATTCGCAAAAACGCCGTAAACTGCCCGGTTGTTCGGGAATAGTAACAGCATACAACGCCTCGCGCCGTTCCCCTAATTCTGCCCTTTCCGCCACAAACCGCAGACGATCAAAGTTCATATTCGCCCCACAAGCCACAGCAACGAGGGTTTTATCCTCAATTCCTTCTCTTTCTACATAAGCTTTCGCTCCTGCTACCGCTAACGCCCCCGCAGGTTCTAAAATCGAGCGTGTATCTTGAAAAACATCCTTAATCGCCGCACAGATATCATCCGTATCCACTAGGATAATCTCGTCCACATACTGCTGACAAAGACGAAAAGTCTCCTCTCCCACCTCGCGCACCGCCACCCCGTCGGCAAATAATCCCACTTGGGACAAACGCAGCCGATAACCGGCTTTTAGGGATTGATTCATCGCGTCTGAGTCCACAGGTTCCACCCCGATAATTTTAATTTCTGGACGTAAACGCTTGACATAGGCTGCAATACCTGATATTAAGCCACCGCCACCAATAGCGACAAAAATCGCCTCGATCGGTTGCTGATATTGTCGTAAAATTTCCATACCGATCGTACCCTGGCCGGCGATTACCTCCGGATCATCGAAGGGATGGATAAAAGTTAAGCCTTTTTCCGCTTCTAACTGCCGCGCGTAGGTGTAGGCATCATCGTAGGTGTCACCGTGCAGGACGACAATCCCGCCCCGGGCTTTTACCGCGTCGATTTTGACTTGCGGAGTGGTGACAGGCATAACGATAATCGCTTGGGTTCCCAATTGCCGCGCCCCCAAAGCGACTCCCTGGGCATGATTTCCCGCCGAAGCAGCAATTACACCTTTTTGTAACAAATCCCTTGACAAATGCGCCATTTTGTTGTATGCGCCGCGCAGTTTAAAGGAGAAAACCGACTGCATATCCTCGCGCTTGAGTAAAAGCTGATTGTGCAAACGTTGGGAGAGATTGGGGGCAAGTTCCAAGGGGGTTTCTTGGGCGACATCGTAGACGCGTGCGGTGAGGATTTGAACCAGGTAATCGCAGTACATTATTCTTTTTTGGCGGTGGGGATTGGCGAGTCAGGCTAGGATACAGAATAGATCATCGTCAGTCCGGTTAGCAATAAAGAGCTATCAGCTGTCAGCCGTCAGCTTTTTGCTCTGTGTTCCCTACTTCCCACTTCCCACTGATGTAACCTCTCAATAACTGCTGGAAGCTGTCGCGAACAAAAATCAAGGTCGTGTAGGGGTTGCTATGAGGGAGAAAATCTGGTTTAACACAGATAGGAGGATTGCCACAGAGAGCCAAAGGAAAATTGAGAAAGCCCTCCGCCAAGAAGTAGATAGCTGACAAAACCTCGTAACGAACCACCCAACTGGAAGCCCAACTCAGAGAACAGAAAAAGCTCAAAGGCCGACCGAAGATAAGAGCCAGCCAACTCAACGAAAAAACCCCGGCGTTGCTTAATCAAGGTATGAATGCTAATTTTGCATATATCAAAAAGTCAGTTTGAGCCTGAGTTTTAAAAAATGTAGATGCAATGATTCATACCCAAAGTCAGCAACGCCGAGCATCTTTCAATTTGACAACGCCTAAACCCACAGCTTCAATCAATGTGCATGGTGCGTTCCCCAAAATTGATCGGTGGAGCAGTAGGAGCCACATTAGGGAACGCACCCTACGGCTGCGGCGCTCGGTGTGCATGGGCGTTGTTATGCTTTTCCAAATTCGATTTTGAATAAGGCAATTTTATGAATGAAATACCAAATATATTTCTCTTATAAATCTGCCTAGTTTGATTATATCTTTGCATCGCATTTCGCAGATCAAATTTAATGTCATTAATGAACTGGTCAGGAAAAGGTTCTCCAACAATATGCTTGGTATCTATATTGTTTTCCTTCCACAATCTAAATTGAGCTTGTTCTTGAGTGGCATGACGAAGATAATTGGAAAAACTAGCAGGCATTTCCGCCCCTTCAACTAGATAAAGCTTGGTTCGCAAAATTCTGACTATTTCTTTATGAAGATCACAGAAATATTCATTCTTAAAAAAGGACTCAATTTCCTTCTTTTGCTCTTCACTTAGTGGATCATGAACCCCAGAGGCAGGATTAACAATATCTTCTTTGACATAATATAACGTATCAATTTGATTCACGAGATTGAAGAGTAGTCCATAGAATTCTTCAATCTGGCTTCTATAATGCTCAATTGTATGTTCAAGTCTCTTAGTATTGTCTTCTCTGATTTTAGTTAAGTAAAAGGTCAGTATTGAGCCTGCAAGTGCTAGTGTTCCAGCAATCAACGCAACAACAACTTCTGTCTTCATATTAAATAGACCTCGACCTAGTATTATATTAAGACTAACAGTCTTTCTAGTTAAGGAATCTAACAAAATAAAACTGCATAACTATATATTATATGTAAACTTTCCACATATCACGCCAAATACACATTTTTTAAGAAATATTTCCGTATATTCTGAAACTTTCCCTATAACATTACAAGTAACCGTGTTATGCCGAATTATTATATAGCGGTAAGCGCTTGAGTGAGATACAAACCAAGCTTTGCCTAGCATGGTTTATAGCTCGTGACACTGTACCTCATACGACTGCACACCGCTATAGGCGTTCTCATGTTTTGAAAATCCCACAGGGTGGCCGATACAAAATTAGGTTATACCTCATCTTTATGAGAAAGGCTGCCATACCGGGAGCGAATTTGGCTGGGATTTACTACCATATTTAACTTCATTTGTCAAGAAATTCGCTAATTTTAAGGTGCGCCATCGCACTTAAACCCACAGATGCAATCAATGTGCATGGTGCGTTCCCCAAAAATCGATCGCTGGAGCAGTAGGAGCCACATTAGGGAACGCACCCTAGGGAGATAGCGTACTGCTACGCAGTGCCTTCGGCATCGCACTATAGATTTAGCGGTTCCATTGAATGCTTTAGCCGGCGGTCGGGTGCAGTGATTTGTTAGACGCTCGCTTAATTGGCAACCTAACTAATCTATCTTTATGAGCCAGTTGCTTCTGCTTTAAGTCATTAAAAATAGCTCTTAAGTCATATTGAAACGATTGAGCGTATTCTTCTCTATACTTGTGAATTTCATCGAGAATTTCATTTTTATACATGACTAAACCTCTAGGTTATATCCAATAAGCTCATAAGGAGTGCAAATAACTGGCAATATATATCCGAGATCAGAACTAATCTGAGCCAGCTGGTGGTGAATTTGGGCATTTGCCATGTGCTTGCAGTTCCATGTTAGCAAATAATCTAAGTTATAGACGGTTGCTAATGCCATATGTAAAGCGTCGTTAGATGCCTTTAGGGGCAGATTGCTTTGAGTCAGAAACGCTTGCGAAAGTTCAAACGCATCTTCCGTAAGTTCGAGAAGCATTAGGGATTGTAACAAGTTTAACCGTTGAGCGGCGATTATCGGATCTCCCTTAGCTGCCTCATCTTCAACGATCTCTGATGCGTAAAGCGTAAATGAGCTACTATGTTCGTTCCACCAATCCTGGGTGATCTTGATATTAGCAGCAACGATCAGATTGTCAGTGGGTCTGGCGGTTAAATGCCCAACAATACTTGTTTCAATATAGACGCTTCCATTCACGGCAACCTAGAATATCTTTTCGCTCTCTATCCTACCTTATTTAATCTTGGTTTTGAGGGTGTTGGGTAACAGCCGTCAACCCAACCGACAAGATCAGCGTACTGCTACGCACTGCCTTCGCCATCACACTTAAACCCACAGCTGCAATCAATCTGCATGGTGCGTTCCCCAAAAATCGATCACTGGAGCAGTAAGAGCCACTTTAGGGAACGCACCCTACGGCGATCTGTTTTATCAGCACTCTAGGCTATTTATTCCCCTAGAAACGAATCGCACCGTTACATTTCATTAACCCACCCTACAAGATCGGCGATCGCTATAAAATTGGCAATCGCACTATATATAAACAGTCTCACCAGTCTCTGACAACTTTTACCATAGCTACTTCTGACCATTTTTCCCAAATACTATTGGGAACTCTCAAAGTATATCGTGTTCTGTTGCCTCCTTGACCTTCTTTATCAAGGTTTTTCGCTCCTAAAAACACACCAGAACTATCTATAAATTCAGCCCTAAAGCCATGCTGCAATAATTCAAGTCTTAAGTAAGCTTCTCTCGCTGCTGGGCTTCGTTCTGCTTCTGGAGGAATTGAAAATTCAACAATCCACTCTACTTGTTGATTCTGTTGATTAAATGCAGGTTCTTCAATCATTTTATACGAAAATGCTGCATAATCTCCTACAGAACTAGAATTAAAAACACTATGGTCCCATTTTGGATTTGATAAATTTGGAGTTGGTTCAGTAGTAATAGTAGGAGTTGATGTAGGTATTGCTGTAGGTGATGGCGATGGTTCAGAAACACTTGGAGAATAAGTCGGTTGCTGACGATTTAATTGTTCTTTTAGACTGCGAATTTCTTTTTGCAGATATTCAACTCTTTGATCGTCGGTTTGGGGACGAGAGGCGTAAGTAGCAATAAACGCGCAAGCCAGCATAACAGCAGCCCAAATTGGCCATGGGATTTTTGATTCATTTGACATTTTGCTTGAGGAAGATAGAAGTTTTAAAGATTAGGCGATCTAACTACATAATATACGGAAACTTTCCGTATCTCACGCCAAATACACATTTTAAAAAAAATCTTTCCGTATATTCCTCTCCTATAGAGCAATCGCAAGAACTTTTCCTATAAAATTACAAGTAACCGTGTTATGCCGAATTAAATCATTATAGGCGTTCTCAGATGTTTTGAAAATCCCACAGGGTGGCTGATACAAAATTAAGTTATACTTCATCTTTATGAGAAAAGCTGCCATACCGGAATCTAATTTTGGGGGGATTGACTACCATATTTAACTTCATTTGTCAAGAAATTCGCTCATTTTTAGGCGCAATCGCTTTTTACACGATTATTCCCGTTCCGATTGCCTGGCCGGATTTTGGCAGAATTGCCCGATGGATTGCCTTAGTGGGCTTATTTTTGGGTTTAATTTTGGTTTTGCTCGATATAACTCTAGCTGGTCTGGGAATGCCACCCCTGACTCGTGCGGTTGTCCTTGTGGGGGTTTGGGTTTATCTAACGGGAGGACTACACCTTGATGGAGTTAGTGACACGGCCGATGGTTTAGCTGTCACCGACCCCCAGCGTCGTTTATTGGTCATGGCCGATAGTGTTACCGGGGCCTTTGGAGTCATGGCCGTGACTATGGTTTTGCTGCTAAAAATCGCCGCTTTGACCGATTTAAGCGATAATCGAGCCTTAGCTCTAATTTTAGCACCAATTTGGGGACGTTGGGGGCAAGTAATGGCGATCGCTCTTTATCCCTACCTCAAACCCACCGGTAAGGGAGCCTTTCATAAAGTGGCTTTTTGTCTGCCTTGGGACTGTGGGGGAGTAATTTGGGGGTTAATCGCCCTATTTGGTGGTCTAAGGTGGGGAATAATCGCCATTAGTGCTGGAATCGCCCTCGCTCTGCTTACTGGTTACTGGTTATATCGTCGTCTTCGCGGTCACACCGGCGATACCTACGGTGCGGTGGTAGAGTGGACAGAGGCTCTATTCTTGGTTTTTTTGACAATAATTAGCTAATTTTTGCCCTCCACAGCCCGTAAACGGGTTAATTTCAGGGTAAATTTTCCCCCACCGGTTTCTCCGAAAGCTCTCACCCGAATAATATATTTACCCGACTCGGTAATCCGTGCAAAGAGGAGAGCATTAGTGCCACCATCGGGACCATCATCATTTTCCGCTACAGTGGAACCATCGTCAGCCAGGAGAATTAAAACTCCATCAAAGTTTTCCGATTTGAGATCGATGGCCACCTGATCATCCTTGTCCAAATCCACGGTATAATCCCTAGCAAACCCTCCCTCCCCCGTGGGAATATCTTTGTCGGTGAGAGTATCGTTAATTTCTTTGTTGAGGATGAGGGGGACGGGATTATAGATTTTTTCTGCTCGCACCGGTAAAGATTGACCGCTTAACCAGAATAAAGTGAGCAAGACGCATAAACTAGAATAGCGACCAGTCAAAGGGAATCTTGTCATAGGGGCAGATGTTCGTTTTCTCAATCTCCCTATTCTACAAAAAACTGATAACTATCAGCAGTTCGACAAAATTAAATTCAGACTCCGGAAAGGGGGAACGCTGGAACTGCGGAACTGCGGAAGGGAAAAATATGTGTAATTAATTTTGCTTAGGTAGTTATTCCTTGTTGGCAAAACAAATAAAAAAATCCCCCTTGAAGCGAGGGAGCAAGAGGGGAGATAAAACCCGTTTAAGGTAATTAATAAAATCATTAAGTAGGTAGGTGTTAAAAGTTGTCAGACACCCCCCTTGATAAGGGGGGCAGGGGGGATCAAACCTAAAATCCATTTTTAATTTAATTATAACCAGCTACTTAATTGACAATCTTTAAAAGAGATTGATTGAAAAAAGAACTAGAAGTTAAAAACTTAAAGAGGGTCTTTCCATGGGCAAAGAAGCTAAAGATTGAGTGATATGATAGGCTTGACCGCGATAGGTAAAGGCTACCGGTTTCTCAATGCTTTGAGCGACATCACGGTTTTTTAAATAGGGAACACCACGATAGCCTAAAATCAGCGGACTGGAAGCAACGGTGGCAGTGGGATTTTTCTCGTAAGCAATGCCGCGATAGGTTAATTTCATAGGTGTCTCTGGAGATAATTAGTGAGTTAGTCTTATCTCCATCTGCGGCGAAATTAATTCCAGAAAAGCTCAACTTTTGGCTCTCTTGGGTTCGGTGGCTAAAATGTATTCTAAGATACAGTCCTGCTGGCGAGCAAGCGGAAGGAACCACAGAGACACAGAGGACACAAAGATTGATCGCTCTTATATAAGTTAAACTTATCACACAAAGAATTAGAGATCTCAACTTTTTTCTGGTTAAATATCCTACCAAGAAGACCCACGATAGCGCATTTCTCGACGCAGAGCATAACGACGGGCAAAATTGGGAACATCGCCCCGATGACCTAATAAAATGACCGTATCGCCTTGCTGTAGAATGGTGGAATGGTCGGGATGGGTGATGACACGACCATCAAATTGACGGACAGCAACGATAATAAAAGCACCCTGTCCCCGCACTTCCATCTGACTGATGGGTTGTCCCAAAAAAGGCGAATCGCTTAAAATTGAGTATTCTTCAAATTGCAGGTCGATATCGGCTAATAATTCGTTGAGATTGCGCCTACCTTCATCTTCCTGTAAAAAATCGATTGCGGCCGGATGGGTGATTAAATGGGCCATTCTCTCTGCTCCAATGGTAGCAGGTAAGACCACTTGATCGGCCCCGGCTAGTTTTAATTTTTTCTCGGTGCTGGGATATTCTCCCCTAGCGATAATGTATAGTTGCGGACTGAGTTCCCTTGCGGTTAAAGTGATAAAGACATTTAAGGCATCATCGGGTAACACCGTCGCTAAAACTCGCGCTTTGTCGATACCGGCTTTCTGGAGAATACTTTCATCGGTGGCGTTACCATTAAGAGTTAAGTAGCCTTTTTCCTGAGCTAATCCAATGCGATCGGGGTTATTATCGACGATAATAAAGGATTGGGCTGTTTTTGCCAATTTAGTCGTTAGAATGCGTCCTATACGCCCAAAACCGCAGATTATGACGTGATTTTCTAGGGATTCCATCTCTTTATTCATCTGGCGATCGCTAAAAGCTTTGTTAATTTCTCCCTCGGTGAGCATCTGAAAAAAACCTCCCACCACATAAACGGCCGAGGTGGTCCCACAGACGATAACTAACATGGTAAAAGCTCTCAGACTGGGAGTGTTAATCGGTTTAACTTCCCCGAAACCTACCCCAAATATGGTGATAATCACCATATAAACGGCATCGAGAAAGCTCCAACCGTAGGCCATATAACCGATAGTTGCTCCGACTACCGTAGCGAGAAAAAAACTCGCACCGATGATGATCCTTTTCAGTGAACTTTGCATCGATTTCTGTTAACTGACAATCTAGCTATCAGCTTACAACTGTTTACTGTTTACTGATCACTGTTTACTGATCACTGTTTACTGTTTCACCGCGTTTTAATAAAGCTTGTCTTGCTTGTTTTTCATCTAACCAGTATTTCGGTAAAGCATACCGATGGGTGAAATGTAATATATAGCAATTCCCATAGTTGTGAGGTACAGAGTCTTAGGTTTTGAGGAGTCAGGAGTCAGGAGTTAAGATTTTGGTATACCTCATGAGATTGGGAAACGCTATAGATATTTCTACATAATCCTCTCAGATTTGCCTGAGAAAATAACATTTCTCCCAGTTGCTTGGTTCCGATGAGGGAATTTACCGAGATGATCTTAAAATCAATGTTCGGCAGCAACTAAAGCAAGAAATAAACTTTGATCTAATGTCCGAGGGAGGGATGGGATTTTCTTACCTCTTTTTTCTCCTCCTGTCTCCGAATCTCCTCACCTAACGGAAGATTTTTTATTTTTGCAGGAGAGCTTTTTAACTGGCTGTTAACTTAGTCATAACTTGGATACTGTATAATCCCTATGTCAAGTATCCGTAATAAAATTTAACCTAATCAAGGTCTGAACATCAGTTTTGACTTTATTAATGAAAATATGAGTATTTCTCGCCGTAATTTCCTCACCTTTTTAACTGCCACTGCTGGTGTCTCTTTTTTCAGTCTGCAAGAGAAAAAATATTCCTCTCTGATTAGCAGTCCTGCGATCGCTGCTAATAATTTCGGCTTCAACTTTGTCCCAGTCAAACTGCCGATTCCCTTAAAAATTGACGGTATGAGCGATGAAAGCCAAAAAAATGCCTATCAAACCTATAAAGTCCTAGATGATCTCGTTCTTCCGCAAGGATTCACCTATGATGTGCTGGCCCAGTGGGGGGATGCAGTGGGTGATTCCCGTTTCGGTTATAACAATGATTATCTATCTTTTATCGAAACCAGTGCGGGTCAAGGTTATCTAACCGTTAATTTTGAATATATCAGTGGTCGTACTTGGCTACAAACCTTTGAACAAGTGATTGGTAAAACCCTACCCGTCAAGGAAGTACGGGAAAAAACGAATGAAAAGGGTGAAATTGCCGCCTATCGCCTGCAAGATGCCAGCTTAAAGGCAAAAATCGAGGAAATATCCCTAGAAGGCTTAATTGATCAGGGAATTGGCGTAATTTCCCTGGCTAAAGATCAAACGGGAAAATGGCAACGTACCTATAGTAAAGCCGATCGCCGCATTACCGGTATTTCTGGACTAAAGGACGGTCGCTACCTGAAAGCGACCGGTCCTGCTGTAGCAATTTTTACCAAAACCGATAAACTTGGCTACGATGACGGATTAGGGGCAAAAATTATCGGAACATTTCAAAATTGCGCCGGGGGAACAACTCCCTGGGGGACTGTATTTAGTGCCGAGGAGAACTTTCAAGACCAAGTGACCGAGGTAGTGTTAAAAGATGGTTCCTCTTTGCATCCCGATACTACTCCCTTTATTCTCAGTAGTGGGGAAGTGGATGGCCGGGGTAACGTCTTTGGGTTAGCGGGAAATAAATACGGTTGGATGGTAGAGGTGGATCCAGCCAATCCCGACGATTATGGCACAAAACACACTTGGTTAGGGCGTTTTCGCCATGAAGCGGTCGCTTTTCTCGCTCAAACGGGGCAACCCTTGGCGGTTTATTCAGGTTGCGATCGCAGAGGCGGTCATGTCTATAAATTCGTTTCCGAGGGCAAAATTAGCGATATTAAGCAGAAAAATAACTCAAAACTCCTAGAAAAAGGAATGCTCTACGGGGCCAAATTCAACCCCGATAAAACCGGTTATTGGATACCCTTAAATCCCGACACGGAGATAAATCCCGTCCTACCGAGTCAAATTGCCGCTAGTCGCGGGGATGGGGTGGTAGCCTTGCCGAATCCCGAAAGAACGGTCAATGATACTAAATTACTGCTATTTAAGGACGATGAGGAGATTCTAGCCTACAAAGCTAAATATAAGACCCTCGCAGACCTGTATGAAGGTAATAGGACGGAAAAACAGGGGGCAATTCTCATCGATGCTCATTTTGCAGCTAACGCCGTTGGGGTCACTTGTACTGGTCGCCCGGAAGATACGGAAGTGGACGAGAATGGCACTTTATATATGACCTTTACCTCTGGTAGTCCCAGTGAAGCGGAGGGAGGAGCCGATAAGGAAATATTTAAGGGGCCAAATGGCGAAATACCCTACGAATTTGGTTGGATTATCAGCTTAAGGGAAGATAATAACGATGCTGCTTCCTTAAGTTTTCGTTGGGATGTGGTCGCTTATGGAGGGGAACCGACAGAGAAAGGTGAGGGTTTTTCTAATCCCGATAACCTCGCTTTCGATAAACAGGGAAATCTCTGGATGGTTAGCGATATTTCCACGGGTGGGTTAAATCGAGAGATGAAAACTCGTTATCCCCAAGGGGTCCCGGTTAGTCAACGGGATTTATTGGGTATTTTTGGCAATAATAGCGCTTGGGTGTTTGCCAAGGGTCAAGAGCATCCCTATCCTTTTGCTATCGCTCCCATGGATGCGGAATTAACGGGATTGTACTTTACTCCCGACCAAGAGACGTTATTTCTGGCAGTACAACATCCGGGGGAAGCGGGGGGAATTCGTCGGGATTTGGCCTTTGAAAACCGCAAATTTGCCCTTAAAACCACTAATGGGCAGGAATTTGAACAAATACGACAAGTACCCCTAGGGTCGAATTGGCCCAGTGGTCAAGTTAATCAACCTCCCCGGCCGGCAGTGGTGGCGATTCGGCGAACCGAGTCAAAATCTGGATAATACATTTGTTTTAGATGATTGGTTTCCTTTCCGGATTGCCGAAAAACAAAAAAGGGGTCTTAGCCCCTTTTTCCGGATTAGTTAGTTATTTTTTCGGCGATAACATCATCATCATGTTACGACCTTCTTTTTTTGGTGCTTGCTGTACCTCAGCCACATCCTGTAAGTCTTTGGCCATGCGCGCCAGTAATTCTTCCGCTAGGTTAGAGTGTTGAATTTCCCGGCCTCGGAAGGTAATCGTCGCTTTTACCTTATCTCCCGCTTTTAAAAAACGTTGCGCTTGGTTGACTCGCACGTTGTAGTCATGCTCATCGATTTTATAGCGCATTTTAACTTCTTTTATATCGGCTGTATGCTGTTTTTTCTTGGCTTCGCGGGCTTTTTTCTCCTGTTCAAACTTGTACTTACCATAGTCCATAATCCGGCAAACGGGAGGAATTGCCGTTTCACTGACGAGGACGAGATCAAGTTCCTTTTCTTCGGCCACGCGTAAAGCTTCGGCAGGAGTAATAATTCCTAGTTGAGAGCCGTCGCTATCGATAACGCGGATTTCGGGAAAGCGGATTCTTTCGTTAATTTGGGGGAGATCGCGAGTAGTGCGTCTTTTATCTATCACAGGCGTTCTGGGTTATCTCTATTCTGGTTAATTAATCGGTTGGAGTTTACAAAATGATTTACTTGCTATTCTACCTACTCGATCGAGTTTCTTGGCCAATTGTTAAGTTTTCTTGCAATGTTAATTTTTAGCCGCCGGTCATCAGCCGCCGGCCGTCAGCCAGATAAGCTGTTGTCTATGGGCTTTGTTAGACTAAGACCCCATACTCTCAGGAATCGATCGGTAAGGTGCGTTCCCCCTCGTTGCAGCAGGGAACGCACCCGACAAAATCGGCGTAATCGCACTACCTCTGTAAACCAATGTCTAGATTATAGTAGGACGGTATCAGGCGAAAGTTGAGAAGATTGTCCAGTATGGTTAAATGTTGCGCTGATGTTTTAATATTACCTATCGCCTAAAACTATGATTACTTATATTAAAATTCATGGCTTTAAATCCTTTCATAATTTTGAAATGGTATTCACGCCGCTTACTGTAGTTGCTGGGGTTAATGCTTCTGGTAAGAGTAATTTATTTGATGCTTTGCAATTGTTGGCGCGGCTGGCAGAAGTGGATCTGAAGACGGCTTTTAGCGAGCAACGAGGACATCCTAGCGAACTTTTTACCCAGTATGATGAGGACGACTACGCCACGGAAATGGAATTTATAGTTGAAATGTTAGTCAATCGCAAGGTAAAAGATAATTGGGGTGGGGAAGTCGATCTTAAATATACAAGATTACGCTATCAATTAAAAATTAAACGAGAGTCTAATATAAGTGGATTTGAAAACTTGTATATTGTTGATGAACGTTTAGAAAATTTAAAGCACAATGAAGATAATTGGGTAAAAAATTATATTCCTAAGACAGTATTGGAAACTTGGCGACCAAAAGTAGTAACGGGTAGGAGAGCGATTCCTTATATTAAGACTGAAGATAAGAGTGGTATTGCTACCATTGTTGTACCTCAAGACGGTCAACAAGGGAATAAAAAAGTATTTCCCGCAAAAAACGCATCACAAACTGTTTTAAGCAGCATTAATACCATAGATTTTAAACATATATTAGCCGCCAAACAAGAAATGCTGAGTTGGAAGTTTATGCAGCTTAATCCCGAAGATTTGCGAGAACCTACTCGTCAAGATATGGGCATCAGAGATACAATAACAGCAAGCGGAAAGAATTTAGCCGCTGCTTTATTTCGCATTAAACAAGATGATGAATATACCCTCACAGCAATTTCCCGTGATCTCAATAATCTGCTACCGAATCTTACAGAAGTTAATGTTTATGACGACAAAGCAAATCGACAATTTATTATCAAGGTAAAAGGTGATGATGGTCGGGAGTTTTCTTCAAGAGTGCTTTCCGAAGGAACCCTACGTTTATTAACATTATGTGTCCTGCAATACGACCGACAACACACAGGATTACTGTGTTTTGAAGAGCCAGAAAATGGCATTCATCCTTTTCGTATTGAAGCAATGGCAAGATTATTAAAAGAGCTAACTGTCGATTTTGAAGATACTGAAATGCCTTTACGCCAAGTAATAGTGAACACTCATTCTCCAGTTCTGGTGAGTCAATTAATTAATTGGCAAGATGATAAAAATGTCAGCATTTGGCTTTCTCAACTTACCACTATAATATCCACTATTGAAGGGAAGCGAATTAAGATGAAAAGCAGTAATTTTCACCCTGTTATCAAAGAGAATAAAAAGCAATTAACCTTATTTTTCTCCGAAAATGAGGCCAAGCTAACTCTCTCGGAAGTTGTCGAATATCTAAAAACTGCTGATGCTGAAAGTGCGATTAAAAATATTAAAAATCAACAAAACCAATTAATTTAAATCAATTAAGATGGCAAAAAAAATCAAACAAATAATTATTGCCTTAGCTACAGAAGGCAGTTCCGATCATAGATTTTTAACGAATATTATTCAGCGCACTTTCGAGAGAGTTGCTTTTGACGATGAACAAGAAATAGAAATTTTTGACCCAATTTGTCTTCCACAAATCTCTGGCGAAAATATCCGAGAAAAAGCTAAAAAATATGCAATTCAAGCGGTGGAGAAGGGAGCAATGGTTTTGTGCTTCCATGCAGACGCAGATGATAAAACAGATGAAAACGCATTTAAGGAAAGAATTAATCCGGCTTTTGATGCTATTAAATCAGACGAGCGAGACTTATGTAAAAATTTAGTTGCTATCGTTCCAATACAAATGACTGAAGCCTGGATATTAGCAGACAAAGAATTACTAAAAAAAGAATTGTGTACAAATAAAAGTGATAGTGAGTTAGCAATCGATAAAGAACCAGAATCTTTTAGCAATCCGAAAGAAACAATTAAAAATGCCATCAATAAAGCCAGAGAAGGTATAACTAAACGCTATCGAAATAAACTAAAAATTGACGATTTATATTCACCGCTTGGTACAAAAATCGAATTGTCGAAATTAGAATCCTTGTCTTCCTACAAAAAATTTGAAAAGGCAGTACGAGATATTTTTCCACAATTAACGAAAGTCAACAATATAGAGGATAATCCTGATCAAAGGTGAATAGGATCTTGCTAATACCATTTTTCTAAAGTAATGGCAGAGATGGTTAATTGCCTCCAACCTCAAACCCTATTCTAGAAAGGTAGAGGGGAGTAGGATGTCTGCCACGAATAAAGAAAAATGGCATAAGGTGCGTTCCCCCTCGTTGCAGCAGGGAACGCACCCGACAAAATCTCATTATAATTATTATCGATATCGCACTAACGTTATTATTCTCCTTGACGGCTAATTTATCCGATAAGATCAATGATTACACTGTAGTTATAATATCGTTACGGCGGATTCATGTTTGTTCTGGTAAATTCTCCACCCTGAAAAGCTTACCCAATAAGGAATTGGCTGTACCAGAGAAATAAGGTAACTGCTGTATGCCATCAACAACCATCCTCAACCAATGATCCCTAAACTACCCTTTTCTAGGAAAAACAATCAGCAAAAAAGTCATCCATCCGAACAGCCCTCTGTAAATTCTACCAAACCAGAGACAAAATCAAAACAATCGATCATTACAAGGATCGGTCAACTATTACTTTTCTGGACAAACAATCAGAACAAAAGTCATCAATCCGAACAGCCCTCTGTAAATTCTACCGAATCAGAGAAAAAAAACACGATCCTTTCATGGCTAATGGAATTCGGGCAAAAAAGTTTACTGATAGCGATCGTGACTGCATCGGGTTCGGTTATAGTTACTTTTATCACTAATCCCGATAAAGTTCAACTCTGGCTAACTATTTTATTCCCAAAACCTGTTTCCTTCTCTTGCGAGGGGATCACTGTTCAAATCCCGCAGAATTGGCAACAACTTGGATGTCAATCTGTTGCAATTCCTAATGTTCCTGACGCTACCATCATCCCCAAGTCTTTTGTTAGTAATGAAAGCAATTCTCCTAAAATACGCTTGATTGTCGAAGAGCTTTATGACAACGATGTTACTTTGCAAAAATTTTACCAGAAAAGAGCTATGACTGCTATAGATAACAAAAACAATACTTATTTTATAGGTAATAAAAAATTTCAATTCAAGGGTAATTCAGCTAACTATGAATTAGTTTATGATGCAGACAATATTAAACGAAGAGATATTGGTTTTTTATACAGTAAAAAACAATATACGATTCGTTATGAAGCCAGTACCCAAGACTTTGATAAGTATGAAAAGGAAGCGAAAGAGATAATCAACTCTTTAGAGTTAGATTCGGTTAAAGAAGCGAAATAGTCTATGATTAAAAGTTTTTGCTGTCAAGACACAGAAACCCTGTCATGTTGAAATTGTTGATTATCATTAAAGGAGGTTGATGATGAATAATTGGAAAAGTTCCATTCACCCCGGTGAAATTCTCGCGGATGAATTAGAAGAAATTGATCTTACTATCTCTCAGCTTGCCCAAAAAATTTATGTTTCGCCAGAAACTCTATATCACATCCTACAAGGAGACGTGAATCCCACGGGAGATATTGCTTTAAAATTAGGACGTTTCTTTAATACTGGTGCAGAATTGTGGATGAATTTACAAAAGGCTTATGAGTTGGATGTAGCCAGAGAAAATCTAGGCAATAGGCTAGAAGAAATCATTCCTTATCAATCTATTTCTTCTCTATAGAGGATAATCATGATGAAACGTGAATATGACCTTGCTAACATGAAAAGTCGTCCTAATCCTTTTTCTCAAAAATTAAAGAAACAAGTCACCTTACTTTTAAGAATTGAAGTGATTGAATATTTCGAGAATAAAGCCAAAGAAAAGGGTATTTCTTATCAAGAGTTAATAGATTTATATCTTCAAGATTGTATGACCAATCAAAGAGAGTTATCTTTTGATTAACGCCTTAAGTTCCTTAAAGCCTTGGAGTTAGGGGTTAAGTACCTATCCGTGCTACGATCTCGGCTATAATAGCATCATTCGGTTTTCTTTATTGTGTGAGGAGTCACCTGATATGGTTTACAGAACATCGGCTTTTGGTTTACTCGCTTTGGCTTTATTGGTTTCGGGGGTTAGCGTGTCGGCATCTCAGAGAATGACAGGGGTAAGGGAAAGCCAAGTCAACGACGGAATCAATAGCAGTAGGGACACACAACTACTGGCACAACGAGGCAATGTTAATGAGAATAAATGGTTTGCGGGAGTTTTACAAAGTTGTACCCGTGCGGCTAAAAGTGTCAAATGTTCAGTGGTAGTTAGAAGCACAGAAGATTTAGGAGCTTATGTTTATTGCGGATATGACAATATTACCCGATTATTTGATATATATGGTAATGTTTATCCCTGCGGACAAATACAAATTGGAAATCAAAAATCTGAAGGTGATAGAAGTGTTTTGAGTTCAAGATTTCCTCAAGGAACACCCGTTAAAGTAATTCTAACATTTAATAATGTCTCCAATCAAGTTAACGAGTTTGATACGCTTGAACTTCATTTTCAGTATAAGGAATTTCTAAGATTCAAGAATATTAAATTGCCCAGTTAAACACTCGTAATCGTGAGGATTCAGCTTATGTTCAATTTTCAAAATTGTTGAATTATTGAGGTAAAATATTTGTAAGGATTCAGGTCATACAAAAAGCAGTCAAACCCATGCTGTGTAAGCATTTAGGCGAATTATGGACAAATCCTCATTCTCATTAAGAAACGCTGAAAGCCTTAATTTTCGTGCTTATTGAGAATGAAACTGTTAGTTTAGCGAGTTCTGAGATTTTAGAAGCCGCTCTGTGACTGCATTTGAGGCACCTGAATCCTTACAAATATTTCAGTAATAATTCACACACTCCTGTATTTTACTATTTAAGATAGTTCCCCTACTTCCCCAAGTTATATTCGGATCTTTATATAAGATATCATCAAGAGGCGCGGGTAAACCGAAAGGACTTTTTCCTAATTCCCTGCCATAAACAAACCAAATCGGATAAAAACCATCATGAGGATTTTTTCGATTGTATAGGCTCTCGACGGAAAGGGTTGATATGTTTTGAATATTGTCAAACCATCCTAATCTCTTAGCGAATCTTGTATATTGATCAATGTTCGACACGATATCTTGTTGATGATATTCGCTATAAATTCTACTTTGCACCTCAAAACCGTACCTTTTTTTTGAGGCTTCACTCCACTTTCTATTTAGATACCTCAATGTTTCACATTCTAAATTCTTCACCTCAAAACTATTTAGATCGCCTGACTTATCTGAATCGCCTTTACTTAGTAAAATCTCCCAAGTTTTATCATTCGCTTGTCCCCATTTTTTAGCCGCTAGTAATTGCTCCAAAGTTTGATTGGGAGAGGGAAGATGGGAAGATAATCTTTGAGAATTCCGAATCGCTTGCCACTGAGGATATAAATCAATAGGAATCGCTAAAGATGATGATTTATTCCCAGAAGCGTCTTTATCTGCTTCGACTAATATTCCGACTAATTCACCATTTTTATTAACAACCGCGCCGCCACTCATTCCGACTTCCGTTGTTACATCCATCTTCAGCGTTGCCCCCTTTTTCCCTTTTAGTAGAGCATCAGGAGGTAATTTATCATTAAATTTACCCAGGTTAAGGGTAGGAGTAGATAGTCTTTTTGTAATCTTAGAGGAAGGAAGCGGATAGCCAGAAACGGTTAGATCATCGGTGGGTTGTAATTGCTGGCTATCTCCTATATTCGCCGTTCGATATTTAGCAGAACTTTGTATGGTAATCTCCGCTAGATCGTAATCGTCAATTTGCTTAATATTTTTCTCATTAATGATGTGGCTACCGATTATTTGCTGATTAGAAGGATTAAAAATTAAAACTTTATAGTTTCTCTTTTCTTGCACCACATGATATGCTGTTAGAATCGTGTAGAATTGTCCTTGCTGGCGAACGATTACCCCAGAACCCCCATCCTCTTTATAGCTTCCTTCTACATCAATTCTGACGGTAATCCCCTTTAATTGTGATTGATCCAACTGAGCGATCGCCACAGGAAAAGGTATCAATATCGAGACAATACCCAACCAAGCGAACCATCTTTTTATCATTGTCTTTCAGTCCTCGATCGCTCCACTTCTTCGAGAAACTTCTTGACATGAATATAAACTTCTCGGTGAGTCTCCCCATAATAAAAACGAAACTCTCCCGTTAATTTTAAATCCGTCCGATAGCGAAGGGCTAACATCTTATCTAAAACTCTCTCCGCGTTTTCCCCTCGCTTTAATTTAACGATAAGTTCTCTTTCGGTATCGCAAGCTTTATCTTTGGGTTCCTTGACAAAACAAATGATCGGATAATTATCACTCGATTTTCCCGTCCGTAAAAAAGAACGACTCCAGGTTTTATCGTCATATCTTGCTTGAATAATCTCAGAAACTTCCTTGCACCGCTCTAGTGGCTTTTCCCCCGCAACTTCCTCCACCCAATAAATAAATGGTACTAAATTTCCCGTTCCGTTCTGGATCATTGTCGTGGGAACTTTTTGCTTTGTGGAGGGATAGCTTTCTATTTGACAGGTAACTTTGGGTGATTCCGTTCGCCCTTGTTGTGGGGTGAAACCATTAGAAAGCATAACAACAAATGCCAAGGGGAAATAGCGCCAGAAAACATTCATCGCGGTTGTCGCAAGCGAGAAGTATATGCCGCGATTGTATCATAATCGGTAAGGTGCGTTCCCTGTCGTCGCAGCAAGAAACGCACCTGACAAAATCTGCGGATTGCAGCATATCAAGCAGGAATTGGGGATCCCGTTGCATAAATCACTTGAGCCGAAGAAAGGATTTGATTACGGCGTAGGTAGTTGCGACTGGTGGCAATGCCTTGGCGGGTAATCAGGTCAACATCTCGATGGAAAATGGTTTTTAGCTCTGCTTCCATTTGGTCTAGGGTGCTGAATGTGGGGTGAGCCTCTGGATGAAATTCCACCATAACATCAATGTCGCTGTCGGGGCGGAAGTCTTCGCGCAGGACGGAGCCGAATAGAGCGAATTCGGTCACTTGCCAGCGATCGCAAAACTGGGCAATTTTTTCCATCGGTAGGTCGCTCGCAGTAATGGTCATGGCATTGTTACTCCCAAGGTTTCAAGTTGCCGATCTCAAAAACGTGGCCGATAGCTGATCACTGAAAGCTCCCTAAATAGGGTTTGCTGAATAAATCTAAAAACCTTGTTGTATAAGACTTTTAGACTTTTTGGTTTCCAAAAAGTACCAGATATGGGAGTGATCGGGGGGAAAATTCAGGTACTTTTTCCCTGAAAATTGGGTAATTGACCCCCTCAAAATCAGTAAAACCCTACACCCTACACCCTACACCCTACACCCTGCCCCCAGGAAAAACTTTTTCAGCAAACCCTAAATATCTAACCTTTGGTAGATGCTATTAAGGTGATTTAAGTGCTGCTGGGGATCAAAGCAACTTTCGATCTCGTCGGGGGATAAAATGCCGGTAACTCGCTCATCTTGGCTGATAAAAGCTTTAAAATTGCCGTTATCGGTGTTCCAAGCGCGATGGGCGTTTTCTTGGACGATTTTATAGGCAGATTCCCGGCTAATTCCCTTACTCACCAAAGTTAAAAGAACTCTTTGACTGAAAATCACGCCACCGTAAACATTCATATTTCGCTTCATGTTTTCGGGATACACCAGCAGATTTTTGACTAAATCGGTGATTTCCTTGAGCATAAAGTGGGTTAAAATGCAAACATCCGGCAGCATCACCCGTTCTACGGAACTATGGGAAATATCTCTTTCGTGCCAGAGGGCGATATTTTCTAAAGCGGAAACGCTATGACTACGGATAATTCTCGCCATTCCCGTTAAGCGTTCTGAACGGATGGGATTACGTTTATGGGGCATAGCGGAGGAGCCTTTTTGTCCTTTGGAAAAGTATTCTTCCACTTCTAGGACATCGGTTCTTTGCAGGTTGCGAATCTCCACGGCAAAACGTTCGATCGAAGCCGCCAATAAAGCTAATTGTTGCACATAATCGGCGTGTCGATCGCGGGAGATAACTTGAGTGGAAGCGGTATCCGGTTCTAATCCTAGCTTCTGACAGGTTAACGCCTCAATTTTCGGGTCAATATTGGCATATGTTCCCACTGCACCGGATATTTTACCGATGGCGATGTCTTGGCGCAAGCGAATTAAACGATCGCGTCCCCGCAGCACTTCCGCTAACCATCCCGCTAGTTTAAAGCCAAAGGTGATCGGTTCGGCGTGAATGCCGTGGGAACGTCCCACCATGACTGTATAACGGTGTTCTTGGGCGCGATAGCGCAGGGCTTGAATGAAATCTTCTAATTGTTCTAGAATCAGGTTTAAACTGGCGACTAATTGTAAGGACAGGGCAGTATCTAGTACATCGGAACTGGTTAAACCCAAATGAATATAACGCCCCGGCTCGCCCACATATTCGTTAACATTTGTTAAAAAGGCGATGACATCGTGGCGCACTTCTGCTTCTATTTCTAAAATGCGATCGGGATCAAAATTAGCTTTTGCCTTAATTTCTTCCACTGCATCCGCGGGAATATAGCCTAATTCGGCCTGCGCTTCACAGACGGCTATCTCTACCTCTAGCCATGTTTGATATTTATATCTATCCGTCCACAAATTCCCCATTGCAGGGAGAGTATAACGCTCGATCACTATTAATTCTTCCAAGACAACCGTTTAATTGTATCGGATCGGGGCAAGTCCGGGAATAGGCAGGGGGCAGCGGGGAGTTTTGTTTTCCCCACTCCCTTTTTAGCGGTTAGTGTTTTAGGTTCGATCCCCCCTGCCCCCCTTGATAAGGGGGGTGCCGATCCCCCCTTAATCCCCCCTTAATAAGGGGGGTGCCGATCCCCCCTTAATCCCCCCTTAATAAGGGGGGCATCTGATAATTTTTAACGCCTGCCTACTTATCTAGTTTAATTTAGCTTGAATAGAAACCCTACCCCCTAGCTTCAACCCATGCTCGCATTTTACCCGGATTGTTCAATCCGTAGGGATCGACGAGTTGTTTAAATTCTAGTTGTAGCGGATTAATCTGTCTGCTGCCGCCATCTTCCATGATATAAGTGTGAGGATTGGCAATGGCTGCCCCCTGTTGTTCATAGATAGCAATAATCTCATTTAATCGAGTTTCTGTGGTAAATTCTAGCAAGGGAAGACCGGCGGGAATAACTTTACCTTGAAATTTCAAAAATTCTAGGTGCATCATTATTTCCTCACCAAAATAATTATGGAGTTTCTCTACCGTGGCTAGATTAAAATAAAAAGCTTGTAGATAAGTTATCTTGGGGTTACAACTACGCGCGTGGAGAGTGGTATGATTCCAAGTAAATTCTAAGATACTGTTGCCTTTTTGGGTTTCTTCTGGCGTTTTATAGTAAGTAAGTTCACCATTATATTCTTTAATTAAAGATTCTAATGCGACTCGATCGCTGTCCGATACTATTAACAAAACTGCCGCTTTTCCTGTGGGTAAATAATCCTTAAGAGCAGTAAAATAAGCGGGAATTGGCCAAGAGTGAACACTAACCATTTTCTTGACAATGCCATCACTATCACTGAGAGCTTGACCAAATTTAGCGGCGGTGAGAAAATCGGCAAAAGTAACGATAAATTCTGCCCAAGGATAACAGGGAGCGAGGGCTATTTCTAACTCGGTAATAATGCCATTGGTTCCGTAGGCATGATTGACTTTTTCTACCTCATCCCCCCGTAGTTCGATAATTTTTGGTTCCGCTTCTAGGGTGACTAATTGCACTGCTTGCAGATTGCCTCTATCCTTCAATTGTCCATAATTAATTGAACCCATGCCCACACTGCCACCCCCGATAAAACCGCCAATTGTCGCCGTCCGATAGGTAGAGGGAGCCATTCTTAATTCCCAACCGATTGCGCGAGCTTGTTTATCAAAAAATGCCATTTTTACCCCCGCTTCTACCCGGGCTGTACCCGGTTCGATCGAGATAATTTTTGTTAGTTTCGTTGTGTCTAAAATTACTCCGCCCTGCAAGGGAACACATTGACCATAATTACCTGTACCCGCACCTCTAACTGTTAAAGGAATTTGGTATTTAACGCAGGTTTTAGCGATGTCAATAACTTCTTGGCTATTGTGGGGACGAATGACTAAATCAGCCCGTTTATCTTGCAGTTGTGCCTCTAAAATGGGACTAAAATGATAATAATCTAAGGAAAGTTTCGCCACTTGCCCCGGATCGGTGATAATTTCTAGATGGGAAAGCTCTTGAATGAGATTTTGACAATTAGATTTCATGGTTAGGTATTAGTGTAAAATTAGTTTCCTAGTCGAGATGACAATTCAGTTATCAGTTATCAGTTATCAGTTATCATTCATAATTCATAATTCATAATTCCCCCATTTCCCCATCATCTTACACCCTACACCCTACACCCTACACCCTACACCCATCACCCTACACCCTACACCCTACACCCCACACCCTACACCCTACACCCATCACCCCACACCCTACACCCTACACCCTACACCCCACACCCTACACCCTACACCCTACACCCCACACCCTACACCCTACACCCTACACCCTACACCCTACACCCCAATCAGCGATCGCTGGATAAGAAAAAATTAAAAACCGATCGCCTAGGCGGTCGGTTTTACTAAGAAGTATAAACTTTTATTAACTTTGTTTGCTGAGAAACTGTTGAGCTTGTCTAATAGCGGCAGCGCCGATATTGAAGACAGCCCAGCCACCAGCAATAAACAAAGGGGTTAAAACGATTAACACTCTCCAGTCCATAGATTTCCTTCTCCTCGGTCAGTGCTTAAAAGATTGTTACTTGATTCTCATTTTATATTTATACCCTAATCCGCCCGTTTTGGGAATCCGGTATCAGTACCTTTTCCCCCATGAACGAGGGCAAGTTTAGCATAGCGCTCGGCGTGTTCGATCAACTCTTGAGCCTCCTGTGGCGACACTTCCCGGACGCGTTTAGCGGGAATACCCACCACTAAAGATCGCGGTGGTATATCTTTTGTCACAATACTACCCGCCCCGACAATACTACCCGCCCCGACGCGCACACCATCGAGAATCACTGCCCCAATGCCGATTAAACAACCGCGTTCAATATGGGCTGCGTGAATTACCGCCCGATGCCCGATGGTAACG
Organism: Microcystis sp. LE19-41.2A; assembly: GCF_027530405.1. Classification (NCBI taxonomy): domain Bacteria; kingdom Bacillati; phylum Cyanobacteriota; class Cyanophyceae; order Chroococcales; family Microcystaceae; genus Microcystis; species Microcystis sp. LE19-41.2A. The sequence continues at coordinate 29,361 of NZ_JAPZQJ010000129.1, forward strand.
TAATCTTCAAGGATAGTAATTTTGCCCGGATCTCCGTGTAGGATCGCCCCATCTTGGATATTAGTATAGGCCCCAATTTCGATGCGTTCCACGTCGGCACGCAATACCGCCCCATACCAAACACTCACCCCCACAGCTAGGGAAATATCGCCCATTACCGTGGCATTAGGGGCAATAAAAGCCGCTTGACTGACATCGACAAGGGGCCAGAAATTAGAAGTTGATCTTAAGTTATCTAAAGACATGGAAGGATCTGCACTAAAGTCGGAAGAGAATACCCGTCCAATTTGGTTGGGTATAATATGGATAGGCTTATTGGTACAAAGATAACAATTTTTAGTTTAGGTTCTTCCATGATCAATGCAAGTTTACAATACCCTGTTTTTGGCCCCGATATCCATTGTCCTCACTGTCGGCAGCTAATCCCCGCCCTTACTTTGACGGATACCTATTTGTGTCCGCGTCATGGAGCTTTTGAAGCCGATCCCAAAACGGGTGAGTTGGTTCACTTGCAGTCAGGACGGCATTGGCGACTCTGGAATGGTGAGTGGTATCGTCAACACACTCACCCCGATGGTATTCGTTTTGAGATTCACGAAGCACTTGATCGCCTCTATACCCAAGGATTTAAAGCGACTAAAGTGATTATTGCCAACCGTTATCGCGATTTAGTTAGTTCCTACCTAGAACGTAACACTACTTGGCGCGGTAATGAACCGGGTGAAGCCACTATTCCCCGTCTCTACGGTTTACCAGTAGAATTTAGCCCCAATGCCCCCGATGAACCCTGTTGGGATGTAATTAATTTTGATCTGGAAAAAGAACCGGGGGTTCCCAAACGTTATCCCTATTTTCGTCTTTTTGATTAATCAATAGCCATCGGGAGTCAGGAGACAGAAGACAGGAGACAGGAGACAGGAGACAGGAGGCAGGAGATTATTTTTATTTACTCTCCCCGCTTCCCCGCTTCCCCACTTCCCCACTTCCCCGCTTCCCCACTTCCCCACTTCCCCACTTCCCCGCTTCCCCACTTCCCCACTTCCCCACTTCCCCACTTCATAATTCTTTCTCCTGAAAATGCACCATGCTTCTATCCGCACCGCTAATATCCATCGGGCGATCGCTTTTTACCAACTTCTCGGTTTTACCCTAGAGGAAAGATTCACCACGGGTTATACTTTGGCCTGTTGGCTAACGGGGTTAAACGGACGCATCGAATTAATCCAAATTCCTCAACCGAAACCCGCCCCCGATGCCTTTAGCGATCAGCATTATGTCGGTTATTATCACTTGTCTTTTGACCTAACAGAAAATGTCAGCAATTTACCAGAATGGTTAGAAAAATTAACAAATAACTTTCAGCAAGCTCATCAAGAGGATGCCGGTTTATATCAACCTTTAAAAATTCTTTTGCCACCCCAACAACAGATGATCGGCGATCACGTCTATGAAGTCACCTTTATTGCCGACACAGACGGTTTACCCCTGGAATTTATCCGTCGTTTAACGCCGAAATCAGCGATCCAGGTCTCCATAACCGAGATGGAGGCGACAGTGCCGGCAAAAACTCCCTAGCTATACCGGTCTCCTCCAGATGATCTACATAAAAACTTAAGAATGATCCCCGTCTGGTGATAGACTTTTGACTGTTAAGGAAACAAACTCACTAGATAAATCATAGATCAGCTGTAGGGAGGATCATCGAGTGGAAAGTACGCTAGGGTTAGAAATTATCGAAGTAGTCGAACAGGCTGCCATTGCTTCCTCCAAGTGGATGGGTAAAGGCGAAAAAAATATCGCTGATCACGTCGCTGTGGAAGCGATGCGCGAACGGATGAATAAAATCCATATGCGCGGTCGCATCGTTATTGGAGAAGGGGAAAGAGACGAGGCTCCTATGCTTTATATTGGCGAAGAAGTGGGTATCTGTACCCAAGTTGATGCCAAACAATATTGTAATCCCGACGAATTAGTCGAAATCGATATCGCCGTCGATCCCTGCGAAGGCACTAACTTGGTCGCCTACGGTCAAAATGGTTCTATGGCCGTGTTAGCGATCTCCGAAAAAGGTGGGTTATTCGCCGCTCCTGACTTTTATATGAAAAAATTAGCCGCTCCCCCAGCAGCTAAAGGTCATGTGGATATTAATAAATCGGCGACGGAAAACCTGAAAGTCCTTTCCGATTGTCTCAATCGTTCGATCGAAGAACTGGTGGTAGTAGTTATGGATCGTCCCCGTCACAAGGAATTAATCCAAGAAATCCGCAACGCCGGGGCCAGAGTTCGTCTGATCAGCGATGGTGACGTATCGGCCGCTATTTCCTGCGCTTTTTCGGGAACTAATATTCATGCTCTCATGGGTATCGGTGCCGCTCCGGAAGGGGTAATCTCGGCGGCGGCTATGCGTTGTCTAGGCGGTCACTTCCAGGGACAATTAATCTATGATCCCGAAGTGGTCAAAACCGGTTTAATCGGCGAAAGCCGCGAGGGTAATCTCGCTCGTCTGCAAGAAATGGGCATCACTAATCCCGATCGCGTTTACGGTTGCGAAGAATTAGCCAGTGGCGAAACCGTCCTCTTTGCCGCCTGTGGGATCACCCCCGGCACCCTGATGGAAGGGGTACGCTTCTTCCATGGTGGCGCTCGTACCCAAAGCTTGGTTATCTCCACCCAATCGAAAACCGCTCGCTTTGTCGATACCGTTCACCTGTTCGACCAACCCAAATACATTCAACTGAGATAATTCCCTGACCCGGTGGGGTGGGCATGGCTCACCTCGCCCCCATTGGTAAAAATATATAAAGTTTTTTTTCAAACATCTTTTATTTGCATCCCGATTGGGACTAAATTGCAACAATTAGAGACATAACGCACTGATCTTTATCAATAATTTTTGTAGCCTGAGCAACATTTGTAGGAGAACATAAATGAATATTGCTGTAGTGGGCTTGAGTCACAAGACAGCCCCTGTGGAAATTCGCGAAAAATTGAGTATCCCGGAAGCGAAAATCGAGTCCGCCCTTACCCACCTCAAGGGTTATCCCCACATCCAAGAGGTGGCGATTATCAGCACCTGTAACCGTTTGGAGATCTACGCCGTGGTTACGGATACGGAAAAGGGCGTGGTGGAAATTACCCAGTTTCTCGCTGAAATCGGGCATATTCCCCTTAATGTCCTGCGTCGTTACCTGTTTACCCTGCTGCATCAGGATGCTGTCCGTCATCTGCTGCGGGTGTCGGCCGGTTTAGAAAGTCTTGTCCTCGGTGAAGGGCAAATTCTCGCTCAAGTTAAAAATACCCATAAATTAGCCCAGAAGTACAATACTATTAGCCAGTTACTCGATCGCCTGTTTAAACAAGCGATGACTGCCGGTAAACGCGTCCGCACGGAAACCAGCATCGGCACGGGAGCCGTATCGATCAGTTCGGCGGCGGTGGAGTTAGCCCATGCTAAGGTGACAGACCTCAGCAGCAAGAAAATCGCTATTATCGGGGCAGGGAAAATGTCCCGATTATTAGTTACTCACCTTCTGGCTAAGGGTTCTCAGCAAATTGCGATCGTCAATCGCTCCCAAAGACGGGCCCAGGAGTTGGCCCGTGAATTTCCTCACCTACCGCTGCAACTATATGGCTTAGAAGAGATGATGACTACCGTAGCGGCATCGGATATCGTCTTTACCAGTACCGGAGCCACGGAACCAATTTTAACTAAAACTTTATTGACAGAAGTGACGATTTCTGCTAACTCGCTGATGTTAATCGATATTTCTGTTCCCCGCAACGTCCATACCGACGTGAAGGAATTGGCACAAGTGCAAGCTTTTAACGTCGATGATCTCAAAGCGGTGGTTGCCGCCAATCAGGAAAGTCGCCGTCAGATGGCCAGGGAAGCAGAGGCACTCCTAGAGCAGGAAGTGGAAGCTTTCGAGCTTTGGTGGCGTTCTTTGGACACTGTACCGACAATTAGCTGTTTAAGAAGCAAAATTGAAGATATTCGCGAACAGGAATTAGAAAAGGCCCTCTCCCGTTTGGGGACGGAATTCGCCGAAAAACACCAAGAAGTTATCGAAGCAATGACCCGCGGTATCGTCAATAAAATCCTTCACGAACCCATGGTACAACTGCGCGCCCAACAGGATATCGAAGCGCGTAAGCGCTGTTTACAATCCCTGCAAATGCTCTTTAATCTCAGTGTCGGGGAGGAATATAGTTAGGGACTGGTAATCCACAAAAATTAAGGGCGATTCTATGGGTCTGTTAAGATGATTTTGAGGGATTGGGGGCGAATAATTTGGCAAGATTCCCCTATCCACAATTTCAAGATTGACAGACCAATAGACTTTTGGCTGTGGAAATGCGGTAATTATGCCCAAATTGAGGGGGTGTTAAAGCGATGGAAGTAGGACAGAGGAGGGTGTGGGACCGCAGGGAGCGATATAATTGATAGTTAGGTGTACCGGGAAGGAGTTCTGTGGTATTGATTCATAACTGCTACTAGATGACCAGATGGCAACGTTCCTTACTGATTCTGCTGATATAGCCAGAGTCTACTACTCTTCAAGATTGAACTTGAAACAGCGTAGTCAGTTGGGTCAGTTCTTGACCCCCGCAACTGTTGCGCGTTTCATGGCAGGACAATTCAACAACCTGTCTGGTCATATTCACCTTCTAGATGCTGGGGCTGGAATTGGAACTTTAACTGCTGCTGTAGTAGAGCGGTTACTGGCAAACCCCGATCAGGTTAGTAGTTGCAGCATTACAGCATATGAAGTCGAACCAGTCTTCTTCCCCTCGCTAAATCAAACCCTCACAGAATGCTGTGCCGCTTTGAACGGAAAAGGAATTCAAGCAGATTATTGCTTGCGGGGGGAGAATTTCATCAAAGCTAGTAGTGAAATGAACTTGCCACTCTTTAAGAAGGTAGTTCCAGGCTTTACTCATGCGATTCTGAATCCACCTTATAAGAAGATTCACAGCCAATCAGCAGAAAAGAAAGTTCTTGCAAGTATTGGGATTGATACTGTAAATCTCTACAGCGCATTTGTTTGGCTTGCCATCGTACAACTTATAGACGATGGCGAAGTGGTTGCGATTACGCCGAGAAGTTTTTGCAATGGCAAGTATTTTCGCCCTTTCCGAAAAGCCTTCCTAGAATATATGAAACTAGATAAAATCCATATATTTGAGAGTAGATCAGCAACCTTCTCAGAAGATGAGGTATTACAGGAAAATATTATTTTTCACGCCCTAAGATCTAAACAAAAACCTAGCACTGTAAAAATAACCAGTAATTCTGAGATGGCATTAGACGAGATTTCAGAATCTAGATATACCCCCTATGACGAAGTGATTGAGCCGAATGATTCTGAACAGTTTATTCATATTGTTACAAATTCTCTCAAGAATTCCTTGAGAGTTCAAATGAATAAAATGCCCTGTACATTGGATGAGATAGGCTTAGAAGTTTCCACAGGTCCAGTTGTTGATTTTCGCCTGAAATCGTCTTTAAGAAACCATTTGAGTGATAGAACTGTTCCCCTACTTTATCCAGAATCTGTAAAAGTAAGGAAAGTAGTGTTTCCTCCTGATAATCCCCGCAAGCCCATTGCGGTAGAAAAAAATAACGAAACAGAAAAATGGTTAATTGAGCCTGGCTGGTATGTTTTGACAAAACGTTTTTCATCCAAAGAAGAAAAGCGTCGTGTTGTTGCTGCTGTGTGTTATCCTATTGGTTCAAAATCTCTAGGTGTCGAAAATCATCTTAATTATTATCATGCTAAAGGCAGAGGAATGCCTCCTGATGTAGCTAAAGGGTTAGCCGCATTTCTTAATTCAACTTTATTTGATAGCTACTTTCGTCAATTTAGTGGAAATACACAAGTCAATGCTACCGACCTTCGTAGGGTTAAGTATCCATGTAAAAATGACTTAATCCAAATAGGAGTTCAAGTTGGGGACAATGACTTAAACCAAGAAGAAATCGATCAAGTTGTACATGAAGTTCTATCAATTATGGATGAAGCAAGTGCCGCAGTTCAAGCAAACAAACGAATCGAAGAAGCACTGACAATTCTCAAGGCTATCTCTGCTCCTAGAGCGCAACAGAATGAAAGGTCTGCACTATGCTTACTTGCGTTAGCAGATATTCAACCTGATAAACCCTGGAGCCAAGCTACTGCACCAAAACGCGGAATTACAGAAATGATGGATTGGTTCCGTGATCATTACGGAAAACAATATGCACCAAACACACGCGAAACTGTTCGAAAACAGACAATGCATCAATTTGTGCAGATGGGACTGGTGGTTCAGAATCCAGACAAACCAGACCGACCAATTAATAGCCCTAGGTGGTGCTACCAACTTGATCGGCAAGCGTTATCACTGCTTCAAGTTTATGGCTCTGAGCAGTGGGAAGAAGCTCGTAGAAATTATGCGCTTTCAGTGACTAATTGGTTGCAAGCCAGGAATCGAAATCTGCCCATGATTCCTATAACCTTACCCGATGGTCGGGCGATTCAGCTTTCATCAGGTGGGCAAAATATTTTAATTAAAGACATCTTAGAAAGCTTTTGTCCAAGATTTACGCCAGGGGGCGTAGTTCTATATATTGGCGATGCTGGTGATAAATTTATAATCAACGAAACACAAAAATTCCGAGAAATGGGGATTGAATTAGATCCTCACGGGAAAATGCCTGATCTTGTTATCTATCATAGATACCAAGATTGGCTTGTCCTTATAGAAGCGGTGACGAGTCATGGTCCAGTGAATTTGAAACGCCACAATGAACTAAAGCAACTTTTTCAATTAAGCTGTAAGGGTCTTGTCTTTGTTACTGCTTTTCCCAGTCGTAGGGAAATGACTCGTTATCTTGCTGAAATTTCCTGGGAAACAGAAGTTTGGGTAGCTGATCAGCCCGATCACATGATTCACTTCAATGGAGAGAGATTCCTAGGTCCATATTAGAACCCAGAAAAGCGTTCTTAAAGATATCAGTTGTGAAAGTACACCTAACTTCACCGTTAGGTGGCTTAGGTTTTCTGGCTCTTCGGTTTGTGTTATGCAATGGACGGGGGTTATAAGGGATGGAACCCTTATATAGAAAGGCATTTAGCGATTTTTGTCAATTGTTTTTGATCTAGAGCGAACTAATCAATTAAGTCTCTTACCAGATAAGGATTTAGTCGATTTATGTCCCCCTATCGAACCATACCAAGTAACGAAGAACCGGTTTTCTATTGGGACAGTGCTTCTAGGTTATTTTTGATCCTAAATCCTGTTTTGCAAAGCTGATAACAATCAATCATCGGAAATTTTGGGTCTGAAACCCCGCCGTTCTAGGTTGGCTTTACGTTAGAATTAAAAGGCCAGTCTCGAAAACCAAGTGGACGGCGCAGCACCTTGAAAACTCGGCTTAGGGGGTTCCGACCAGAAAAGCTTGG
>NZ_JAPZQJ010000547.1:0-1190 GCF_027530405.1 Microcystis sp. LE19-41.2A
CAGGAATATTATCTCTTATCTTGACCAGATGGATTGACTTCCAGGGGTGACAAAACAAAGCGAGCAACTGGAACATCTCCCCCTAGATGTTAAGTCTGATTGCCCAGTCATTCTCAACAAGCACTGTTTATTGAGAATGACTGGGGGAACCCTGAAATTTTCGGCTTAGTTGGCGGCAGCTTGCCGCCAACTCACTCCTCTAGATAAGTATTTTGACTCAGGCATCTTCCTCTTTTGAGACGTTGTGACACTTAGGGTGCGGAATGTGGGTTATATAAGAGCGATCAATCTTTGTGTCCTTTGTGTCTTTGTGGTTTGCTCCACTCGCTCGTCACCAGGACTGTATCTTAGACCTACCAAACCTAAGAGAGCGAAATTTATTTTATTATAAATATATGTGTACCGCAACGCAGAAACCGGCAGGATCGCTTTCTAGTTTTTCCTATTTTATCAATACACTTCATCATCAGTACCAATGTCAAGTAAAATGATAACTTCTTCCTGGGTGTCTGGCTCAATTTCTATAGAAAAAATAATCCGGCAATCATAACCACAAGAACAAGCTTTAAGTCCCGATAATTCCCCTCTTAATGAATGAGTTCCCAAGCTCAAAAAATAAATATCTTCCCTCATTTGTGCCAATGTCTTCTCAATCGCTTTCTGTCGTTGAGGATTTCTGAGAACAAACTTACGGAAAGTCCGCTTAAATTTAGGCGTTAAAACCAGTTCTCTCATAATATCTATTCTAAAGTTTCTCTCAATTCTCTCAGAATAATTTCTAGGGGTTGAGGTTTAAATTCTCCTTGATGAAAAGCATTAATTGACTCCCTAGCATCTCTAGCAATTTCTTGACGACGAATATCAAGTAAACGATTTTGTAAAATTTCTAATAACATTTCCTGTTGTTCTAAAGATAGTTGCTCAACAGTATTTAAAGCTTGTTCTAAACTAATCATAATTCAACCTCAAACTCAAAAAACCACCTTCTATTCTAACAACAAAAAAGCACCCCCTTGCGGGAGTGCCTTTTCGTTCAGACTAGGAATTAGCCATTGATAGCAGGAGCAATCAGAGCTACAGGAGCCTGTTCACCACTAGCCAAGTCTAAGGGGAAGTTGTGTGCATTACGCTCGTGCATTACTTCCATACCGATACCAGCGCGGTTCAACACATCGGCCCAAGTACCGATT
>NZ_JAPZQJ010000310.1:0-3080 GCF_027530405.1 Microcystis sp. LE19-41.2A
GAAAATAAGGCTTTTGACCTGTTAAAATCTGATGTTAGTGCAAGAAAATAGGATTGGGACATTCAAAAACCTTGCATTATTCTCCTCGTAGTACATAAACTGGTACAAAAAAAGAGGGCAACAAAGCCTGAAACGACCGACGACCGGCTACTGACTCCTGACTCCTGACTCCTACCCCCAGGAAAAACTTTTTCAGCAAACCCTAGATAATGACCGGTGACGACGACAAAATTCTCCACCCATCTCATGTGCCAGAGATGTTGATGCGCTTCCGACGCGACTAGAGCCGCCAAACCCCTTTCCACGTCCGAGAGGGTTTGGATGTCCACGTCCCGACGATAGATCCAATCCCAGACCGTATCCTCGATATCCTGGGCGCGTTCGAGCAAATTGCGATCGCTATGGGGCTGCATTTGCAGATATCCCTCCAACATTTTTAATACTGCGTCCATCAATCCCTGTAAACGCAGGGTTAATCCCTCGATCGGACTCAAATTGGCTAACTTTGCCGCTTGTTCCTCTAACTGAATGGCGGTATGGAAACGCCGATCAAAACTTTCCATTTGTTCTAATAAATATTCAGCAATACGCAATAGTTTCGGGTAGAGTAGGGCCTCTTCCTCTGGGGTCAATTGCTGCTCTGGATTCCATTCCCTCGATGAGAGAGAGTTTTCTAATTGCCGATTGGCCCCATCCCCCGGAGGAAAACCACATTCGCGCTCGATCGCCCCACAGAGTTGCCAAATCTTCGGCCAGGGATTTTCTAAATACTGATACCTCACACCGATGGGGACAATAGACAGCTGCTGATTCTCCCCCGCTGCCACCAGAGCCTCGACACACCAAAAACTGGTTTGAGCGCAGCCCAATTCTAAACGACTGACCAGTTCGCCGTGACCGTTGGTATAGCCTTCCGGCGCAATGGCCAAGGGAAATTGCCCGCGAACGTAGAGATGGCGCAGGGTACGCAAACAGCCGAAATCGGGACGACCGCGGATCACGGGAACGCCACCGATCGCCGGTAAGAGCCAATTAGCCACTGGACCTGCCCAGAGGGGAATCCCTCGATCGTAGAGAAAATAGCCAAAAACTGGCTTATTTAAACTTATTCCCTCATTGGCAGCTATTTTAGGCAGGTTGCTATGAAGATAATGGATCAAGGAGGGGGGATCGTTAGTGCTGGAATGACGATAGGCAAGCAGAAACCGCAACTGTCCAGCTTGGAAACGGCCGTAACAATCGACGAGAATTTCGCTATTTTCCCCTTCCACCCGCTCAATCTGACATTGCGATCGCAAATAGAAGGGCAACAGCCGATAAATTGCCGCCAAGACCAAGGGGTTAAAATGGGGGGCGAGAAATTTTAGCGGTGATTGGGCGCGGATAGGTTTTGTCATCGGAGAATGAGTTTATTATGGATAGAACAGAATCAAGGATTTTGAGCGGAGCCGGAGAAAATTATCGGTTCACCTAAGTATGATATTTGATTTTTTTCCATCTTCAATGCTCCTAAGTAGGGCTGGCTGAATAATGGTAAAAACCTTGTTGGGTAAGACTTTTAGACTTTTTGTCAATCAAAAAGTACCAGGCATGGCAGTGATGAGGGGGAAAATTGAGGCACTTTTTCCCTGAAAATTAGGTAATTGGCCACCTCAAAACCGGTAAAACCCCACACCCCACACCCCACACCCCACACCCTGTCCCCACGAAAAACTTTTTCAGCAAACCCTAAGTATCGGCGGACAAACTAGCCGCCGGTAAACCTCGATCGCCCGCTCTGACCTTCTCATCATTAACCGATCTAACTTTAACAACGCCCGTGAAACAACTGATTCAAGCCTTGGCTCTTTTGGGATTACTAGGAATCGCTGGATTGCTGCTTTTATTTCTTGCTCCTTCCTGGCCGACCCTTTTCGGTGTACTGGTTCTCGATCCCCGCGCTTTCGTCACCATTAAATCCCTGCGCTTTGGTTTGGAAGAAGCGATTATCGTTGTCTTTATCGCTAGTGTTTCCGAGGCGATCGGACAAAGTTTTGTCTTATTTATTAACCGGATTCCCCCCAGCCGCTTTATTTTTAGTTTATTAATTACTTCTATTCTCTACGCTTTTAATTTTGGCATTTGGGCCGCTGGACTTTGGCTAGTCACTATCCTCTTATTTCGGGGTGATACCCGCCTATTTGAGGTGGCCAGTACCCTAGGATTTAGTTACGCACCCTTTATCTTCGGATTAGCGATCGCTCTTCCCTAGGCTGGCCGGGCGATCTATATCTTATTAATCCTCTGGAGTGTGGCAGCCCTGGCCGTGGGTTTAACCGTTCTCCTCAATATTTCTTTACTTCATGCTTTCATCGCCTCTTTATTAGGTTTTCTTGTCCTTTTAGTTTTCCAGAGAACTATCGGTTATCCCTTTATTTTTGCTGTCCATTGGCTGACAGAAAAATTATTAGGGGTCGAATTAGTGATCGATAAAAAACACTTGCAAAAAATTGTTGATTCGGGAATCAACCCAGAAGACCTAGAAAAAGATACCAGCGAGGAAACAGAGGAAGAAAAGACGAAAAACGAAGCCCTTTGGCACAATTATCTCACGGAAATGTCTCTTTTTATCTCACCAATTAGTAAAAATTTTCTCAGAATCGGTCATCATTTAGAAGTAGTAAAAACTCAAAATCTCAAAACAGTTCTAGAATATGTTGGGCTAGGTTTTTTAGGTTTATGTTTAATTCTCCTATTTTCTCCCGCCAAAACTTGGCTACAGGAAGGATTTTTTGCCCTTGATGATGCCGTGCGACTGACCTTCGATCTGATCGGATTTAGTCTATTATTACTGTTCCTGGGTTTATTTCTAGAAGCACTGACCTCGCCTCTAGAAGCCTTGGGTTGGTGGGCCGGTTGGTACAGTCCCAGTCGCGTCTATGCCGAGGAACCCTGGCAGCAACTATACTTTGCACGGCTACAACTTGCATTTTTTACTCAAGGACAATAATATAGTTTAAGAGTCATAATTAGAAGCAAAGCACTCATTAAAAACATGATTAACCTAGAATTCACGGAAGAAGAAAAGAACTCACTGTATT
>NZ_JAPZQJ010000483.1:0-1001 GCF_027530405.1 Microcystis sp. LE19-41.2A
GGTTATGGAGAGCAGCGTTTTGTCACATTCGGTTTGTTGCAAGGGCGAGTGATTGCCGTTGTCCATACAGAACGTGAGGATTGCACCCGTATTATTTCTGCAAGAAAAGCGACGAAATATGAACAACGAACCTACTTCGAGTAACCCTCAAACTGATTGGCAACGATTGGATGCGATGAGCGATGAAGATATTGATTGATCAGATTGTCCAGAGATTACGCCAGAAATGTTTGCTAAGGCGGTAGTGCGGCGGGGTTTACCTGCTACAAAAGCCAAGGCTCAAGTTATACTCCCCATTGATAGCGATGTATTGTAAAGTTTCAATAGAAATATAGTCAGATATACTCAGGCATGGCAATATATGGACATGAAACTATCAGACTATTGTTCGTCACGAGATTTGCTTCGTGTAGGCTAGACTGTAAGCAGCTAACTAAATCACCCTCTCATGATAGAGATTTCCCCATGCCCCAAGCCTTGAAAGCAATTTATCATAGTGGTACGTTCATCCTTCAAACAGCTTACGATTTACCTGAAGGCACTGAGGTGGAGCTTTTTGTAAAATCACCTCAAATTATTCCCCCAAAGATTACCGATATTGCGGCTAGGCAGAATTTTTTAAGGCTGCTTGTTGAGCGAATGCAACAAAACCCCATTCCCTCGGCTCTTCTCGACTTTGTGTGATAATTTTTGCTTATGGAATCGTGAAATGCTTACTGGGCAAGACTTTTAGGACTATTTTGCGGAAGAAACTATCAGTATAGACCTCGTTTCCACACAGAAACCAGAAGAGCCTTCCCTCTAATGCTCCCCAGTTTACTAGAGATATGTTGCATGAACGCCGTTGACACAAATGTTTTAATTTACCGAAATTTTGGGTTAAAGCCCCGTCCTTTTAGGACGGCTTTTTAAACTATAGCTTGTTAACTTAACTTTTATTGTGCTATACTGATTTTATCTAAGTAACCCGTGCGTAAAATGTTTGTCTTAGAGTTTAAAGT
>NZ_JAPZQJ010000462.1:0-10376 GCF_027530405.1 Microcystis sp. LE19-41.2A
AGCAGGGGGCATAAATCGACTAAATCCTTATCTGGCAAGAGACTTAATTGATTAGCTCGTTCTAGATCGAAAACAATTGGCAAAAATCGCAGCCATGTCTTTCTATATAAGGGTTTCATCCCTTATAACCCCCGTCCATTACATAACACAAACCGAAGAACCTTTTTTTCGGGCTAAAAGCATCATTTTTAACATATATAGCAATTCCCATAGTTGTGAGGTACAGAGTCTTAGGTTTTGAGGAGTCAGGATTCAGGATTCAGGATTCAGGATTCAGGATTCAGGATTCGGGATTCGGGAGTTAAGATTTTGGTGTACCTCATGAGATTGGGAAACGCTATATTTTCAGGCATTTTTAGTCATTGCCCCTTGCATAATTAATTTTTGGGGGTTGAAAAAATGAAAAAACTAAGTATAAACTACCACAAAATCTCTAAATAGACAATTTGATTGATTATTATTCGTTCTTGATTCTCCTGACTTGAAAGAGGGTGTGGGGTGTGGGGTGTAGGGTGTGGGGTGTAGGGTGTGGGGAAAGAAACCTCTTTCATCTGTGGGGGTGAAAATTTTTTCATCGGGACTGCCTAGGGACTCCTAAACCACCACTACAGGCAAATCCCTAACCCCTGTAAAACTTTTTTGCCGAAAGTGACCGATCTGCGTAATAATTCTTTAATAAAGATTTGTAAACTTGAAAATGATTATCCCTTCGCAGTGCTAGAGATTTAATGAGACGACTAATTGCGATCGAAAAAGCTCTGCTCATCGGTCATATTGTATCGATGGCTTTTGGACTAGCGGGATTGTTGCTAGTTTTGCCCCATCCCGAATTTGTGGCCAATTTACCAGATTTTGGCAAAACTGCCTTTGCTTGGTCAATGGCCGGGGGGGGTGTGGTGTATATGGTGTTAGGAATGGCAGCGGTGGCTGTTTATGCCTATCGGACTCTAGGAGTGTGGCACTGGTTAGGATTCATGGTTCCCGCTATCAGTTTATCCCTTTGTAGCGAACTATTAGGAACCAGTACCGGCTTTCCTTTCGGTCATTATCGTTATCTTTCGGGCTTAGGTTACAAAATTGCGGGTTTAGTACCCTTTACTATCCCCCTATCTTGGTTTTATCTCGGTTTTAGTGCCTATATCATCGCTCGTGTTGGTTTATCCACTCTTGCTATACCCCAGTGGCTACAAAATCTAGGAGCGATCGCTATCGGGGCGGTATTATTAACTTCCTGGGATTTTGTCCTAGATCCGGCCATGAGTCAAACTACCATCCCCTTCTGGATTTGGGAACAACCGGGGGCTTTTTTTGGGATGCCCTATGAAAATTTTGCCGGTTGGTTTGGCACGGGCTGTGTTTTTATGACGGTAGCCACTTTAATTTGGCAAGTGCAACCGGTGAAACTGCCAAGTCAAGATTTAACCCTGCCTTTTGTGATGTATTTGGGTAATTTTGGCTTTGCTACGGTCATGAGTATGGGTGCCGGTATTTATCCGCCGATTTTCTTAGGATTACTCACCGGTATTCTGCCTTTAACACTCCTCTACAATCGCGCCAAGGCTGTTGCTTCCGGGCAAACAGTGCCGACAAGCGAAGTAACAACCCTAAAAATCCCCGTTGTTTCGGTGAGAGGAGCCAAATAAGTTGTTAACTGAGATAATTCTCGGTGCATTCTGCCTGGGGCTACTGCTGTCTCAGGCTGTTGCCTTTTTTATCCTTCTTTCCCGTCTGCTAAAAGGGGCGCGTCGTCGTCCTCCCCTGACTCCCCAACCCCCCACCCCGGAGATGTTAGGGACAGTAAGCGTGATTGTGCCGACGTTAAACGAAGTGGCCAGGATTGACGGTTGTTTACGGGGATTGAGTCAACAGAGTTACGAAGTGCGAGAAATTCTGATTGTCGATAGCAATTCCCAAGATGGTACGCGGGAAAAAGTCAAAGAGATAGCGGCAAAAGACCCCCGCTTTCGCTTGAAAACCGATTATCCTTTGCCCCCCGATTGGGTAGGTCGTCCCTGGGCGTTACACAATGGTTTTTTGTTTAGTTCTCCTAAAAGTGACTGGATTTTGGGCATTGATGCCGATACCCAACCCCAAGCAAATTTAGTCGCCAGTTTAGTTAAAGCTGCGATCGCAGAAGGTTACGATTTAGTTTCCCTGTCGCCGCAATTTATCCTCTCCTATCCGGGAGAATGGTGGTTACAGCCAGCTTTATTGATGACTTTGCTCTATCGCTTTGATGCGGCCGGAGTGCGCGAGCAAGATCCCGAAAGAGTGATGGCCAATGGTCAATGTTTTCTCTGTCGGCGGTCAGTTTTAGCGGCTTTAGACGGTTATAGCGGGGCAAAAGGTTCTTTTTGCGATGATGTCACCCTGGCCCGTCTAGCGGCGACGAAAGGCTATCGGGTGGGATTTCTCGATGGGGCGAAGTTGATTCGCGTGCGGATGTACGAAGGACTCAAGGAAACTTGGCGCGAATGGGGCAGATCTCTTGACCTCAAAGATGCCTCCTATCAGGGGCAATTATGGGGCGATTTAGCTTTATTAGCTCTTACTCAGGGATTACCGATAATTATCACGCCCTTACTGCTCACAGCTTTGATTTTTGGCTACGATTTCCTGAGTTTAAAAATTGTCTTGACTTTAAACCTGCTGCTGTTATTGATTCGTTTTGCCCTTTTATTGGCTGTCTCTCCTAGCTACTATCGGGGCGAAAAAGTCAATCTATCTTCGGGATTATTTTGGCTATCTCCCCTAGCGGATCCGCTGGCAGTTATCCGCATTTTTATTTCTGCTTTTACCCGTCCCCAAAGTTGGCGCGGTCGATTGTATTAAAAATGTTAGGGTGAAGGCCCTCAGAAGTTTCGTAGAAACCCAACTTTAAGGGTTTCTTTTATGAAGTTTGCATAATTTTTCCCTATTAAATTTGAATATTTAAGGTTTGGAGTTGTTGATTGATCTAATCAGTAACCTTGGTGGCATCGGTTTCAATCACTTTTTTAGCAAGTAAAAGTTCTTCTACTAATTTTTCCAACTCTTTCCCTTGGCTACTATTTCTTATATATTTTCTAATATCTTGACGAATATTAGCAAAATAAACATCTCTCAATTCAAGTTGAGAAATATCTTTTTCTAGGGCTTGACCAATTTGTGAGATTTTAAGATGCAATTGATCTTGAGGATTAAATTTAGGGATGTTAAGTTGCCAGACGTGCTTATGTATGTCTCTTTCATCCTTTCCATAGGACATTAAAGGACGAGTTTCTAAAGTTGTAATCTCTGCATTTAAGATTGCACATAAATAATGGGATTCTTCTAGTCCTTCAGTCGTTGCCCAATACAGTTTACTATCAATAATAGCTTGTCTATTGGATAATCTAGCCGCACAAATGTGCATTCCAGAGGTTGCATATAAAATTCTTTCTTTTGGTATAGGAAACTGCTGGGATAATCCTTTTTGATAATTAATTCTTTCAAGTAAGGTCAATCGATCATTAGTTCGATATTCATCCCATATTTCTTCTGCTTTGTGCCACCAAGCACATAAGCCAGGATACAGATCAATTAATTCAGATTCTCCATCCATTAAGACTTTTCCATTCCAGGGAATAATTGCTAATTCGGGTTCTTGACAACGAAAAGGTAAAATAGATGCTCCTGTATATAAAGGTCTGATAAAATCACTTTCAATTGTTCCTTCTAAAGTAGGAAGATCTTTCCAGGGTTTTTTCTCATTAGCAGATCGTTTTGACTGAACTAACTTACGTCCAGAAGCTAAACCTAACGGACTAGATATTTTTTCTTCAACAAATAAAAGAACTTTAGGAACTATTGTAGCTCCCTGTGAAAATTGGGAATGATAGGGAGAAATTTTATTTTCTGAGCCTATTTTTATTTCTTCTTTAGGGAATTTAAGTGATTTTTTAATCACGCTCCACGATGATTTAGGTTCGTTGATTTTTCCTGTCCAATATTCAGCAATCAAAGGCATTTTTACAGGTTTTTGAGATCTCTTACCAAAAATAACCGATGCACCTCTAGGAAAAAAATGGGGTCTTAGTCTTCGTAAATCCCAAGATTCTGCAAATTCAACGTATGTTGTTGCTCCTTTCCCTAGGCAATAATTCCCCTCTCGAAATCCTCCAAAATATTCTCTATCCGTTACTGAATTAGGCATCACAAAAGCAAACTTGCCACCTTCACCCAAATAAGTTTCAATAGTTTTAGCGACAAACAATGCTGAAAGATCTTGATGTGTGGCATTCTTTGCCCCATGCCAAAGTGAGCGCTCTTCACTCATTTCCTTAAATGATTGTTGCATCTCTTTAGGCATATGCCGATAAGAAAGCCAGGGCGGATTTCCAATTAGAATATCAACCCGATTTTGCGGCAAACTCAACCAAACAGGACGGACCAAATTACGCACATAATAGCTCCAAATATGATCCCGTCCGCTTTCATGGAGTTCACACATAACGGAAAATGTACTTTTAATCGTCTCATGAAACTTTTCAGGGATAGCTAATCGCCGAAATACCCCCGTTAAAGAAGGTATCGGTTTACCGTAATCTTTTTGAGTAGCTTTATCTGCTAATTCTTTTACAAGCTCATCAAAAGTATGGGAACTTTTTAGAAGCTCATGGGGAAAACGTAACTCCGATTTAAATAACTGTCCTTCACTATCCGTTTCAATAATGACGTGATCTCTTGACCATAGATCATATTGCTTTTGTCGCCATTGCATAGAATCAGCCAAATAAACAGGAATATTAATTTCCCCTCTGCTTGGATTAGTCAAATTATCACGACCAATTGCCAAAAGATAAGTTACACGAGCTAACGTCACTGCGACTGGATGAATATCAAAGCCAATAACATTCCTTGCCAAAGTTTCAAGAGATTCACGCAGAGACAATTTCTCTTGCGCTGCTTTTTTAAAAAGATTTTTAACCGCATGAAACAAGAAAGTTCCAGAACCGCAAGACGGATCTAAAACACGCTTATTTAAGGGGTCTTTAATTGTTTTTTCAACAATAGCCTCCGCCAGCCAGTCTGGTGTGTAATACTCTCCTAATTGTTTTCTTAATTCCTGAGCAATGATTGATTCATATAAGACTTTCATAATGTCATAGGCCACTTCCCCCCAATTAAAACGAGAAATTTTACGAGCTAATGAACGAATAAAAATATCACCTTCCTCCACTTCTATCACCCAATCAAAAAAGTCGCTTTCAATTACGCCATAAATACCGCTAATCTCAAACTGAGAACCTGATAAAAGAGAAGCGGGCGATAAATCATTAACATTTAGACCTAAAACAGCATGAGCAATAATTTCAGATACATTCACCAGTAACGTATGCTCAACGAATAATTCATCACTATCTTTGAATTGACTACCTAACGCTGTCGTCAAAAGTTTCGCCCATAATAGACGCTTCATTTTTACTGTAGGAAGCTCTTTGTTTTCCTCATACAAACTTAATAAAGTTGCATGATTAATGGCATAGGAAGAGCTTTCTACACCCAGCTTATTATTGATTTCTTCTGGAGTAGGAATAACGTCTTGCTTTGTTGCCAAAACACCATCTAATCAAGCAATTAATTTATCGGCATCGGGATTATTTGCATTTACTAAATGTTTAGAGACTTCAACAAAATCCTTTGATGGTTTGAGATGAAAACACCGCCATTCCAAACCATCCGATAAAATACCAATATAGTTTTGTCCCGTTTGCTGCGTCCGAACTGCGACATAGCCCGATAATTGCTCTATCGCATCAGCGAGAATTTTCGCTTTCCGTAAATCTTTTTTGACTTCAATGACTACCGATCCTACTTCAACATCAATTCTACGGCGATCACCCAATTGAGATTCAAGTTTTACATCAAGATCTTCATCATCGAGATCTAGTGCAGCTTGAAGTAATAAATCCCTGATGCCAGCTTGTATATCGGCTTCAGTGCGCTTGGCTTCTCTATTGGCTAAGTTTTTGACAATTTCAATAACATTTGACATTTTAGTAAAAGCAAAAAATTAGATCGTAAGCCTTAAAAATATATTAATTTTTGATGACAAGGTAATCATTTCCCCACAAGATAAGTAGGTAGATGTTAAAAATTGTCAAATATCCCCCTTATCAAGGGGGGATTAAGGGGGGCAGGGGGAGATCGAAGGCAAAATCTATCTTCTATTTAATTAGAACCACTTACTTAACACCCTTAATTATACTAGCCTACCTACTTAAAACTGAGGAATATGATTAAAAAGATGACGCATGACCACAAATTCCCAACAAAATAACGAATAGCCATAACCCTGCTGCTCCACCGTCCTCACCTGAGCTTGTAAACCCTTTAAGGAAAAATCAGGATTCCAACCCGCATATAAACCCACCCCCACCGGCACATACCGGGAAGCTGTCGCCAGTCCCGATCCCGAAAGACTTGCCGCCACCTGATTGGGAGTTTTCCGATAGATCTGTAAGACCACCTCATCCACAATCCCTTGACGCACCCAAGCCAACCAATTTTGATTATATTTATTCACCGCAAAAGAGTGAGGATTAGGCGAAAGACTCACCACCAACTTGGGATTAATCGCCTTGACATGATCGTGCAACTTGCGGGTTAAATTCGTTAAAGCCTGACTTTTATTACCAAAAACACGCGGAACTGCCCAATGATCATCTAACTGAATCCCCGCCAAATCTTTTTCTTTTAAAATATCTTCCATATTCCCCAAAAGATAGGCTTGTACCTGCGGATTCGCCGGATCTAACCAGACATTGGTTTCCACCACCGTCTTCCCTGCGGGCGTTTTTAATAGCCAATCCGGATGCTTTTTGGCAATGGGATCCTTAGGGGATAACATCAAACCATACTCAAACCAAGCAAATGGTTTCAAACCCTGCCGTAAAGACTCCTTAACCGCTGCCCTCCAGGGATTGCTCAACGGCGGCACAAACAACCAATTCGTCGGACGTTGGGAAGTCGGATAAAGCGTTCCCCTAAACCCATAAACACTAAAATACACCCGGTCATAACCCGCTCGCGAAAGATGATTTAACACCTCGTCTAAGGACGTAGTGTGATGTAACAATATCGTGCCAATATTGGTTAACCAAACCCCCTTCATCTGCTCATTTTCCACTGCCTTTCGGGGAGCCGCTCGGTGAGTAACCAACAACAAAAAAGCCACTCCAGCAACAATCCCAAGCCTCTTTAGGTACTTGCTAAACTTAACCATGATTGCCGATTAATCCCACCAAGATATTTGATAATAGTATTAAGTAGGGAGGCCAAATTATTTGTAGGATGGGTTAGCGGTAGCGTAACCCATGCAGGCGTTGGGTTTCATGCTTCAACCTAACCTACGTTCATCTTATATTTAATTCCACCCACCCACTTATTTTAGTCCGATTTTTAATATTCAGTTCATCATCAGCAAGACCTATTTAGTTATACTAAATCCGGTTATTAAAAACTGATTATCAGTGAACTAAAAAATAGATACCTGGTGTATTAGGCTCCCCTAACACACCCAGAAAAGATTTTAGGAAAAATTAACCGACTACACAGAGAATATCCGATGCGTGACTAGCGGTATTCACTTTGTCATCCACATGGCTAATTTTGCCTTCTGCATCGATGATATAGGTGACGCGCTTAGAATAGCCACCCCCATCGACGTCATAAGCTTTGGTGATAGCACCATCGGTATCTACGAGCAATTGGAAGGGTAAACCGTATTTTTCTTTAAATTGTGCATGGGAACCCTGGTCATCCCTGCTCACCCCGAAGACTACTATTTCCTTGTCTTGGTATTGTTCGTAGTTATCCCGGAAGCTTTGCGCTTGCTTGGTGCAGCCGGGGGTATCATCTTTGGGATAGAAGTATAAAACTACGACTTTACCTTGAAAATCCGACAGGGAAACGGTTTTTCCAGTATCGTCGGTGGTGGTAAAGTTCGGTGCGATTGTTCCAACGGTTAAAGCCATAACTCCGATTCCTTTACAAAAGTTAATCTATCTTGATCATAAGGGATGAGGGTCAAAAACAGGGTGTGGGGTGTGGGGTGACGGGGAAGTGGGGTGATGGGGTGATGGGGAGATGGGGAAGTGGGGTGATGGGGTGATGGGGTGACGGGGTGATGGGGTGATGGGGTGACGGGGTGATGGGGTGATGGGGGTTCGAGCATTTGTACTACAATGTTCAACAGGCAGTTTAAATACAGTACAGCTTAGAAGACGAACAACAAACCTCCAGAATTTGTCTTAGGATAATATTTGTCAGCTAAGAGGGGGATAATATGGGGACATTCTGGTTAAAAGTGAGAACTTTTGGGCAAAATATCTTAATTGGTTGGGGTTTAGTGCTATTAATCGGTTTTTATCACAGTATCAGCGCTAAATCTACCTCATTAATGATTGTTTATCCTCCCGATAATCATCAAACCACGGCCGCTAGAATCTTTTTTATTGGTTCTGCTCCTCCATCGGGTCAAGTTTTGCTCAATAATCAACCGATTCAACGCAGTGCTAAAGGATATTTTGCCCCTAGTTTTCCCCTAGAAGTTGGCGAAAATAATTTCACTATTCGCTATCAAAACCAAACTATTAATCGTCAAATAATTCGTCGAGATACTCAAGCAATTATTCCCCAAGGATTAGCTTTTGCTGATAACTCTCTCAGTCCTTCTGTCCATAGGACGAGGTTAGTGGGGGAATGGATTTGTTTTAGTGCGATTGCCACTCCCCAAGCTCAGGTTTCTGTGCAGTTAGGAGATAAAATTCTGCCTCTTTTACCCCAAACTCAAACCACAAAACTGCCTAGTAATGCCGCAGTTTTAACTAATCTTAATCAAGCGAATTCCCAGGATAAAACTGGTTACTATCGAGGTTGTCAGCAGTTTAAGCAAGAGGCTAACTTAGGAAAACCTATTTTTACAGCACAATTAAATAATCGATCGATTAGTCAACAAGGTCAAGGAGAAATTAACATTATTAGCGATCAAAATTTACCAGTGATTGAAATTATAGCGGACCAAGGGGTAGCGCGCACGGGGCCGGGTAGTGATTATTCCCGTTTAACTCCTTTACCCCAAGGCACGAAAGCGAGAGTCACTGGGAAAGAAGGGGATTGGTTACGGTTAGATTATGGTGGTTGGATTTTAGAGCGAGAAACCCGTTTAATGGTTAATGAAGTCCTAGATAATGCTAATATTCGTGGTCTCTCTTCTCGCAATATCAATCAAGCAACGGAAATTATTTTCCCCCTCTCCCATCCTGTACCCATCGCCGTGGCACAAGAGGATGATAAATTTATTTTGACCCTTTATAATACCATTGCCCAAACCGATACAATTTTTCTGGTGGATAATCCTTTGGTCAGACGTTTAGATTGGCGACAAATCAACCCGACCACGATAGAATACACTTTTAATCTTAACCAAAAACAACAGTGGGGTTATAGTCTTCGTTACCAGGGGACAAATTTAATCTTAACCCTGCGTCATCCCCCGGAAAAAAGTGATAATTTACAGGGCAAAGTTATTTTATTAGATCCCGGACACGGAGGTAAAGAAACCGGCGCTGTCGGTCCGACGGGTTACACAGAAAAAGAGATTAATTTGGTTATGTCTAAATTAATTAAACGGGAGTTAGAAAAATTGGGAGCAACAGTTTATTTAACCAGAGAAACTGACATAGACTTATCTTTACCGGCACGAGTAGAGATGATTAATAATCTGCAACCAACCCTAGCAATATCAGTTCACTATAATGCTTTACCTGATGATGGAGATGCCTTAAATACTCAAGGAATTGGCATATTTTGGTATCATCCCCAGGCAGCGGATTTATCAGTTTTTCTCCACGATTATTTAACCAAAAATCTTAACCGTCCTTCCTATGGAGTATTTTGGAATAATTTAGCTTTAACTCGTCCCTATAGTAGTCCTTCATTGTTATTAGAGTTAGGATTTATGAGTAATCCTCAAGAATTTGAATGGATTACCGATACTCAGGCACAAAAACAATTAGCGCAAGTTTTAGCCGCCGGAATTAGCCAATGGTTTCAACAATCTGGGGTAATTGCTTCCAGTTAAAATTTAATGGCAATCCGAGGGAGATAAGCTTAAGTAGCTGGTTATAATTAAATTAAAAATGGATTTTAGGTTCGATCCCCCCTGCCCCCCTTAATAAGGGGGGTGCCGATAGGCGGGGGGATCCCCCCTGCCCCCCTTAATAAGCTATCCATTAGTCACATCTTTCTTAACATAAAATTTGACAAAAAGAGAAAAGTGTGCCAGATGGCTCAAGGGGGTTCTATGGGGGAACTAATTTGATGAGATAGTTTCCAAGTCTCGCTGATATCAT
>NZ_JAPZQJ010000546.1:0-5495 GCF_027530405.1 Microcystis sp. LE19-41.2A
TAACTTTAAACTCTAAGACAAACATTTTACGCAGGGGGGACTTAGACAAAATCAGTATAGCACAATAAAAGTTAAGTTAACAAGATATAGTTTAAAAAGCCGTCCTAAAAGGACGGGGCTTTAACCCAAAATTTCGGTAAGTAAACTGTTCAGTATCTAACCCTCTGCCGATTGCCTCAGTTGATTCCTATTCAAATCAGGTAATTTTAGTTGCTCGCCATGGAAATCTGGATTATTTTACGTTTTTCAATCGCCGCTGCCATTATCGCTTTAGTTTGCTGGTCTTTAACCAGTGCCGTGCGCGATAGTTGGCAAGTTGCCCGACGGATGCACTCCATCCCTTGCTCCCACTGCCGCTACTTTACCAACGATTATCGCCTCAAATGTAGTGTACAACCCAGGAGCGCCAACACCGAACAAGCGATCGACTGTGGCGATTATTTTCCCGATGCCTAGTTTGCCATAATACCGAAAAGCTTTTCGAGATGGTGCGAAATTTGCTAGTCTAGGCTAAATAGGTCTGAAATAGTATAGAAAAGTGGATACAATTATTGGTCGGGGCAAAACAGCCCGTAGAGCTTACGGTATCGATGAAATCGCACTTGTACCCGGAGTGCGAACCCTCGATCCTAGTTTAGCCGATACCCGTTGGTCTCTCGGCAATATCGAGCGGGAAATCCCGATTATCGCCAGCGCTATGGATGGGGTGGTGGATACTAAAATGGCCGTCCTTCTCTCCGAGTTGGGGGCGCTAGGGGTACTAAACCTCGAAGGAATTCAAACCCGTTACGAGGATCCTAACCCGATTCTCGATCGCATTACCGCAGTCGGCAAAGCAGAATTCGTCGGTTTAATGCAGGAACTCTACGCAGAACCGATTAAACCGCAACTAATCGAGCTTCGTATCCAAGAAATTCAAGAAAAAGGCGGTATTGCGGCAGTTAGCCTCACCCCTGCCGGTGCCGTCAAATACGGTGCTATCGTCGCCCAAGCAGCGGCCGATATTCTCTTTGTCCAAGCAACCGTTGTTTCCACTGCCCATTTATCCCCGGAAGCTATCACCCCCCTCGATTTAGTGCAACTGTGCCAAGAAATGCCCATTCCCGTGGTTTTGGGCAACTGCGTCACCTACGAAGTCGCCCTTAACCTGATGAAAACTGGGGCAGCCGGGGTTTTAGTCGGTATCGGTCCGGGGGCCGCCTGTACTTCTCGCGGCGTTTTAGGGGTGGGAGTTCCCCAAGCCACTGCTGTGGCCGATTGTGCCGCCGCTAGGGACGATTTTTTCCGAGAAACCGGTAAATACGTCCCCGTTATTGCCGATGGCGGCATTATTACCGGCGGTGATATCTGCAAATGTATCGCCTGTGGTGCTGACGCGGTGATGATTGGTTCTCCCATTGCCCGGTCATTGGAAGCCCCCGGCCGCGGTTTTCACTGGGGTATGGCCACACCTAGTCCGGTTCTACCCCGGGGAACCCGAATTAGTGTGGGCAGTACCGGAACTATTGCCGAAATCCTCGTCGGACCAGCAAAATTGGATGATGGTACTCATAACCTCCTAGGGGCGCTGAAAACCAGTATGGGAACTTTGGGTGCTAAGAACTTAAAGGAAATGCAACAGGTGGAAGTGGTGATTGCCCCCTCGCTGCTGACGGAGGGTAAAGTCTATCAAAAGGCCCAGCAGTTAGGTATGGGTAAATAAAAGTTATCGGTGAACAGTGATCGGTTATCTGCTTCTCGGAGCAGTTTTTGATTTTTGCCAGAGATGGATTTTCTGCTTGGGATTACCATCACCTTCGGGTTCGGTTCTACCGACTGCCACTATCTCAAAAAACTGTTAAATTGGAAGGGAGCATCTCATTTATGCAAGCGAGTAATTATACTTGTCCCTAAAACTGGTTTCTAGCAAGGCTTTCAAAATAGCTTGACATAAAACCTGATTTAGGAGTTACAAAGGTGAAATGCTCCCAATTGGAAGAACCAAAAGGATAATTTAAAAAAATTGAGTTAAGGAGATCAAAGGTGTATAGAGAAAACGATCGCCCTCACAATTTATTCGGTACCGATAGTGAATTTTCCGAGAGTTTGTGGCAGTATGTCCAGACCTTAAGTCCAGAAACAATCGCCCAACTCTCGAAACCGGAGTCCCAAGAGGTTTTTCAAGTGATGGAACGCAACATTATCGGACTTTTGGGCAACCTTCCTTCGGAACATTTCGGGGTCACTATCAGTACCAGTCGCGAACATCTGGGCCGGTTATTGGCCTCAGCAATGATGAGTGGTTACTTTCTCCGCAATGCTGAACAGAGAATGAATTTTGAAAAATCCCTCGCTAGTCTCCAGAGTGGTTCTAGCGATGTTTAAGGTTTAGCGGTAGTTAGTTTGAAAGGGAAAAAGAAGCAATCAGATTTTAGTTACAAGATAACTTTGATCTGGTTAATAACTGATAACTGATAACTGATAACTGATTAAAGACAGTTTTGCTGCCAGAGTAGTTCTTTTTCGATTCCCTGTTTTTCTCCGGGGGGGACAGTCCTTTCCCGCATGATATAAAGTTGCAGGGATTTAATTTGTTGATCACTACCGTGCTGCTGATTCCAGTTTTGACAGAGATACTGACCAAACTCTCCATAAACTGACCGACCGATAGCTCGATTAAGATTAATAAAATATACCCGCCACTGCATGGTTTTATACAAACGATTGCGATCGCTATCCGTGGGTTTATCCCAAATTACCGGCTGTCCTTCTCTAAATATATCTACCGTGGAACCATCGGCTAATTGACTGACTGCCACAAACCAAGCATCATCGCGAGGGGGACTAGGGGAAAAAATAGTCCAATATTGGTCTAAACGGGTAACTCTTGCCAGAATATCAATTGTATTAAAAGTACGACGGGTGAGCAAGCGATCAAGAGACTGAATTAGAGGTGTATTTAAATCGCCTCTATCGACCGATTGCCGGACAAAACTGCGTAAATTCCAGATACTCGTCAACAAGAAGAAGAAAATTACCAAAATATTTAAAGGTAAAGAGGATTTAATCGTCAGGGGACGAAACTTGAGAGGTTTGGTGAAATTGCCCATAAAACGACGATGGGAGGCAATCCACTCATAAATTCTCGTTCCCAGGGTCATGAGGGGCGGTAAACGCAAAATTGGCGCTAAAAACCAGAAAATCGGCGAAAGACTGACAATATAAACCAATGCTGACCATTTAAACCGACGTTTTCCCTGCCAATCTTCCACCACCCAAGAATTTTGGGCCACCATATCCTCGTATATTGAGGGGTTATCCTGCGCGACTAACAGGGGAGTGCCGGGTAAAATGAGAAACGTGCGGAGAAGATGAACAACTTTCTTGCAAAATCCACAATCTCGATCATAATTAATCCTTAAACCTTCCCTTTCTGGGTTTATTATCCGTTTTTGTCCCCAATCCCAGACTAAGCTAGGGATGATCGGCAACCAATAGGTAACACTCAAGAAAGGGAAAACCCCTAAATGTAGAATCAGCGCAAAAACCGTATGCAAGAAAATAAAGGAAACTACGGCGATTATTTTAAATAAACTATTGCGAAAGGGAACAAACATCAATAGCGGACCGAACCATTCAAAGCCTAGGGCTGAAATTGTCAGGAATTTGAGGAATTGCTGCGGTAAAGTCAGTAAAAAACTCCCGAAAGCGGTAGCGTATTGATCGTAACTAAGAGAGTAATAAACGGCTGTACCGTCGGGCCACCAAGTCTCACTTTTGAGTTTAAAAACCACTGACCACATATATATGTAACACACCTGTATCATAAAAGCCACCGTGGCGGCCGAAACTACGCGCTTGGGTAGGGGGTTGGGATTGGTGTTTAAGGCACTTTCCACGGAATAACAGGCACCAAGGGGTAAAAACATCGCCCAGAATAATACTGCCCGGATTACGTCATCGGCGGCAAATAGTAACAGGGGGTTGCGATGATGTAAAGAGACGATTAGCGCCCAAGTGGCGATCGTGGCTAAACGGGTATGATAGCCAATTAAAAGCAATAATGCGATCGCTATAGCGACAATAAATAGGATACTCTGCACCAGCACCGAGTCACTGAGAGCAAAAATAGACCAGTAAAAAGGACTAGCAGAGACTTTCGATAAGCTTCCTAGGGGTAAAACCCCCAATCCGCTGTAATGGGCAGTTACTTGGCTAAAACGAACCGATAAATCTACTAAAACCACTAACGCCAAGGCAATGCGAAATAAAGCCAGCGATCGCAGGTCAAACCCGAAAATCTCTGCCAGTCTTTGTCCAAATGATTTTGTCATTATCGCCATAGGATGATGATTCCCTCCACTTCTTCAATAAACCTACTTTTTGACTCTCCCCCGCTAACCGCTCGCACGGTGTAGCGGGGGATTCTTGGTTCATCTGCTCTTGACTAGATCAAACAGGTTTAACTGAACGATCCCCGTTAGATCGCCTCCGCAAGCGTTTTCTAACAGGGTCAGTCCGACCGCGTTTTTTCCTCGGTTCTCGATTACCTTCGCCGATGCCGTATCTCTCGGTTCGATGTGACCACAAGAATCGCATCGGTGAACTCTTTCCGATAACGACTTTTTACCAGTGAACGCGCCACAATTAGGACACTCTTGCGAAGTTCCGTTTTTATCAACCTTAAGATAATATCGCCAATTCAAAAATGAAACGCATCAACCTCAAGAGTTGACAAAGAAAGGCTCATCAGGTACTGTCTGATCATTAACAAAAACAAATCAGACCCAAAAACGAAGCCCCCAACATCTTAACATAGAACAAAGAAACTTGCTCTACCAACTTAGTCAGGAGGGAAATTTATCTCAACGGCAAATGGCCGTCTGGCTCGGATGTCATCAAAGCACGATATCACGAGAATTAAGAAGGAATCAAAGTTCTCTCGGCTGCTATCTACCTGACACAGCACAAGCTGAAAGCGAGACGCGCACCAAAAATGCCAAACAACCCTTTTAAAATGTCAGCGAGTCGGCCTTAGAGTTGGTGAAAGAAGGATTGAAAAGTTATCATAGTCCCGAACAAATAGCGGGTCGTCTGAAAAAAGCTGGTCAAGAATCGCTCAGTCATGAAACCATCTATCAAATGATCTATCAAAACTACCCTTGACTGTGGAAAGTATCAAGAATGCCTACGCGGCTGGACGAGGAAAAAGAAAGAGTCGAAATGGAGCAAAAAGTAAGCGTGGAGGGATTCCGGGGCGTGTAGATATCAGCGAGCGACCAGCAATTGCTGACCAGAAAACCGAAATCGGTCATTGGGAAAGTGACACAATGATTGGGGGCAATCATCTAGGAGTTCTCGTTACTCATCTGGACAAAGCCTCGAAATTTTTAGGAGCAGGATTAGCCAAAAACAAAACCGCATCGGAAATCAATAGAGTCACAGAAAAACTTTTTCAAGAGATTCACCCTGACAAAAGAAAAACCTTTACTTGTGACAACGGCAAAGAATTTTGT
>NZ_JAPZQJ010000318.1:0-1678 GCF_027530405.1 Microcystis sp. LE19-41.2A
GGAGTGATCAGGGGGAAATTCAGGGACTTTTTCCCTGAAAATTAGGTAATTGACCCCCTCAAAATCGGTAAAACCCCACACCCCACACCCCACACCCTACACCCTGCCCCTAGGAAAAACTTTTTCAGCAGACCCTAAATAGACGGATGAAACCCGATAAAATCATCATCGGTTGGCGAGAATGGCTCGATTTACCTGATTTAGGCATTACCAAAATAAAGGCCAAGATTGATACAGGCGCTCGCTCCTCGGCCCTACACGCTTTTCATCTCCATCCTTTTCGAGATGGCGATCGCAATTGGCTGCGCTTTCAAGTTCATCCCTACCAAAAAGATAGTCACCACACTGTCACCACCACCGCAGAAATCCTCGAATGGCGACAGGTAAAAAATTCTGGGGGTCAAAGTCAACTACGTCCCGTTATTAGAACAAGCGTATTGCTTGGTGGTCGTCAATGGGCGATCGAATTAACTTTAACTAATCGCGATGTCATGGGTTTTCGGATGTTATTAGGACGAGAAGCGCTGAAAAAAGGCTTTCTTGTCCATCCGAATAAGTCTTTTTTACTGAGTTAAGTTATAAGCTAAACGGCTTTTACTTCGGATCACCGATATAGACTCCAAAAGGGTTATAGCTGTTGGATCATGCAGGTTAAGCGCCGTTTAGCTTATTTAGGGTTTGCGGCAAAAAGTTTTTCCTGGGGGCAGGGTGTGGGTTTTACCGATTTTCAGGTGGTCAATTACCTAATTTTCAGGGAAAAAGTCCCTGAATTTTCCCCCCGATCACTCCCAGGGCCGGTACTTTTTGATTGACAAAAAGTCTAAAAACCTTATCCAACAAGGTTTTTAGATTTATTCAGCCAGCCCTAAGTAGCGGGTAAATCTTGGTATTCAGCCAAAGCATTTATAAAAAACAAGTCTCCCCAAATTAAACCCGTATCTTGACTCTCCCCCGCTAACCGCTCGCGCGGTGTAGCGGGGGATTCTCGGTTCTTAGGCTTTTAACTAGATCGACCTGGTTTAACCCGGTCGATCCCCGTCAAATCGCCTCCGCAAGCGTTTTCTAACACGGTCAGCCCGACCGCGTTTTTTCCTCGGTTCTCGATTACCTTCGCTGATGCCGTATCTCTCGGTTCAATGTGGCCGCAGGAATTGCATCGGTGAACTCTTTCCGATAACGACTTTTTGCCGGTGAACGCACCACAATTAGGACACTCCTGTGAAGTTCCGTTTTTATCGACTTTCAGATAATATTTTCCCCGTTTCCAAGCGACAAACGGTAGTATCTCGTTGATAAAACTACCGACACCCGAATCTAGAGATTGCTTTCTAACGATCCCTCTAGACCAGGAAACGAAGTTAATATCTTCAACAAAGATATTATCAGCAAAATCGCAAAGGTAATGAGCTAACTTAAAATGCCAATCTCTACGAGTATTAGACACTTTTTCATGTAATCTTGCTATCTTCTCCTGAAGTTTTAACCAATTACTAGAGCCTTTAGTTTTCCGTTTCAAGCGTCTTTGTAGCAATTTAAGCTGACTCTGTACTTTCAACAAAAATCGAGGGGCTTTGATTAAATCTCCCCGTGAAGTAGCGACAAAACTCTCAATCCCCGCGTCGATTCCTAAACAGGTTTTCCCTACTGTCATATCGGGAACTAATTCCGTAGATTGGAA
>NZ_JAPZQJ010000242.1:0-4307 GCF_027530405.1 Microcystis sp. LE19-41.2A
TGAGGTGGCCAATTACCTAATTTTCAGGGAAAAAGTCCAGGAATTTTCCCCCCGATCCCCGCAATGGCTGGCACTTTTTGAGGGGAAAAAAGTCCAAAAGTCTTATCCAACAAGGTTTTTAGATTTATTCAGCAAGCCCTATTTAGCTCTAGATTTTGCTCTTGTTTAAGGTTAGGTACTATTGATTGCTGTACTTCAAGATGCTCTGCCAATTCTGATAAAGATAAACCTAGTTTTTCCTGCAAATACTTAAGCGTAAGTTCCTCCAGATAAATTTGGGAAGCTCTTGCTTTAATAATTGCTTGTCGTTCTCCACAAAGTTTATTAAATTCTTCCGAGAAGTTGGTATATTCTTTCATGACTTTTCTTCCTTAAGTTTTTCCAGATATTTTTGATAACGTTGATCTGCTATAGGAATATTTTCTTTGTACCATCTTTTGTTACCTGACTTGTTCCCCCCAACAAGTAAAATTGCTTGTCGATGAGGATCAAAGGCAAATAAAACACGCCAAGGTTCACCTTTATACTGAATACGAAGCTCTTTCATATTCTTAAAAGAAGCTCCTTCAATGGTATCAACTCGTGGTCTCCCCAGTGCTGGTCCAAGTTTCATCAATACAGTTAAAACAGCAAATACTTCATTTTGAAGTCCCTGTTCTTGTTGATAAAACCAGAACCTAAAATCTGGATCAAATATAATATTCTATTCCATAACTATAATATAGTCTGTACATAAAATAATGTCAAGCTTTCAGTTAAACATTCGGCTCTCTTGCCATCATCATTATAAATTATAACATCGGTGAATAATCTCTGTGTTCTTTGTGTCTCTGTGGTTAATTACCCTCGATAATCTCCGTACCTCAATCCAACTCGAAAATGCTATGATAAAAGTAACCTATTATCACTAAGGAACCTTTAATCATGACTAACTTAAACAATCATTCAACCTCTAACACATCCGAAGAGCCTGAGTTATCAATGGAAGAACTCGATGCTAAATGGGATGCACTAGAAAATGACCCAGAATTTT
The DNA here is from genome assembly GCF_027530405.1 of Microcystis sp. LE19-41.2A. NCBI lineage: Bacteria > Bacillati > Cyanobacteriota > Cyanophyceae > Chroococcales > Microcystaceae > Microcystis > Microcystis sp. LE19-41.2A. The sequence goes on from NZ_JAPZQJ010000242.1 coordinate 1,034, forward strand.
TAGCAAAACCTATCTGGCAACAAATTATAGAAATTGGCGCACTTGTTCCCCAATCAGAATGGCGAAAACACTTACCTACAGACTTTGCGCGTAATTTTGAACACTATATGTACGGCGCACCGAGAGAAGATGAGGAAGAATGAAACAAATTTTCGCAAAACATTTACCTGACCAGATAATTTAGGTTATCATTAACTTATTCTCTTTAATCTAAAAGGAACCTTTAATCATGACTAACTTAAACAATCATTCAACCTCTAACACATCCGAAGAGCCTGAGTTATCAATGGAAGAACTCGATGCTAAATGGGATGCACTAGAAAATGACCCAGAATTTCGCAAAAAACCTTTTTGGCAAAGAATTGTTGAGATTGGTAACGTTGTTCCCCAATCAGAATGGCGAAAACACTTTCCCAGAGACTTTGCGCGTAACGCGGAACATTATATGTACGGCGCACCGAGAGAAGATGAGGAAGAATGAGAAAAATTTTCTTAGATACCTTCTATTTAAAAGCGTTAGCTGATAGAGGAGATAATGCTCATAGACTTGCTATAAGTATGGTAGCAAGACTGGGTAACTTTAGAGGTGTTACCAGTGAAATGGTTCTGACAGAATTACTCAATGCTTTATGCAGTAGAGGGGAATTTTTGCGTAAATCAGCTATTCGTCTAACTCATGATTTACGCAATGACAGCAAAACCATAATCATTCCCCAAACCAGTGAACAATTTCAGCAAGCTTTTGATTTTTACCAAAGACGATTAGATAAAGGATACAGTTTAACTGATTGTGCTTCCATGCAGATTATGAGACAACTGGAAATCTCTGAAATATTAACCTTTGATAAGCATTTTCAGCAAGAAGGATTTAGCGCATTACTCAGAGAATAGTCACTAAACTTTACTTCACTTTAATTTTTTCCTCGCTTCATATAACCATTGCTCCTCCTCCGTATTAATTTCCCTCCCTTCGGCTAAATTAAGACATTTACGCCAATTTTCCTGAGATAATTTCTTGTCTTCTTTTTCTAAAAGTTGAGCATAAATACAAAAAGCAGCACCGGGATTGCGGATAAATTTCTGATAAGCTGGATTTTCAGCGATACCAATAGCAACTAAAAGATTAGGAACTGCATCTTCACTGCGATTTTGCTTAAATCTGGCCCAGCCTAGATTTTTATAAATACTATATTTTTGTACTGCTAAATTGCGTTTCTCCTCTTCAGTAAATTGGTCTAGTTTTTCATCTTTTTCTGCTAATAATCTCTTAGCTTTTTCCAGTAACTCTACCGCTTCTGCATTCTTATTATCGCGCAGATACCAATAAGCGAGATTATTATAAGCATCTATAAAACCACCTTTTGCCGCAATTAAATAGTGTTTCTTCCCATTAGTCAAATCCTGTAACTCTTCATAAAGTGTTGCTAACTTATAATGAGCATCTAGATTATCTGGATCTAACTCAATCGCTTTTAAATACTTCTCTTCGGCTGAAGCTAAATTAGGAAATTCTTGACTTGCTGGCGGAGGAGATTGTAAACGGTTGCCTTCTTGCTTATAAAGCTCAGAAAACCAAGAGAAATTTAGATAAATTCCCAAGAGAATAGCAAAGACTATTACTGTTACAGAAAACTGTATTTCTTCATACCAATGTTCAGCAATCCCAAGCAATTTCATTAACTTAACAAAACCCTTCTGGCGCGTCCGTGTGAGAGCATTTTCAGTTTGTAATAAAGAAATGAAAGTCGAAAAAATAACACCTCCTATTTCTAGCAAACCTGAACCACCACTAAGAAACCGAGTAGCAATCGTTCCGATTAATGTAAAATTAACCCCTAATAAAACCAGTTTAACGATTCTCAATAGCCAATCAAAGCGATTGCAAGGATGCAGAGATTCCCTACTTTCTAAATGCCACCACCAAGCCTGAGCAGACATAGGTAAAGTCTCCCGATATTCAGCTAAGTCAAGAACTTGAGTAATTTTGTAACTTTTCTGTTTTAATCTATTATCTTGTTCGATTAATTTTGACGACAGATCAACCGAAATTTCCGCCTCAGCTTCCATTTGTTTATTAAGAGCATCTCTGGCGGTAATAATTTCTAAAGCCTGTGCTTTTTTCAGAGATTTATTATGAGAAGTATCTAAATAATTTAGAGCATTCTGGTAACGCTCTAAAGCAACTTGAAAGGGTGTCGGCACAGGTGCAGGAGAATTCATATTATACTAAATCCGTTGAGCATAGGTTACTTATAAGGACAGGCAAAAGGCAAGAGGCAAAAGGCAAAAGGTGGAATAAATAATCAGTTTTTAATAACCAGATTTAGTATTATACAATCCTAAAAGTTTAGTTTCTTTCACTGTTTGAGGGTAAAAAATACTCCAGCAAAACTGGCTGATGATACTAAATCCTGTTTAAAAAGTATAGGAAAGTGGGAAGATGGGGCAAAAAACCAAAGAAATTAGGAACCATAGGTTCCTAATTCCTGTAGTATATGCCATTGTATGTAACGGGCTTGGAGAGACTCGAACTCCCGACCTTGTGGTCCGTAGCCACACGCTCTAATCCACTAAGCTACAAGCCCTTGTTTTTCTCAACAGTAAACTACTATAGCACAGGTTCATTCAATGACGCAAGAGGGTAAAGAAAAATTATCTCATCTCGACGGCCAAGGCCAGGCCCAGATGGTGGATGTATCGGAGAAAATGCCCACTAAACGCACTGCTATCGCCCTAGGACAAGTGAGAATGCTAAAAACGACTTTTGAAGCCATAGAACAGGGAAATGCGCCCAAAGGTGACGTTTTAGGGACGGCCAGACTAGCAGGAATTATGGCGGCCAAACAAACTTCCTCCTTAATTCCCCTTTGCCATCCCTTACCCCTGCAAAAAATCAATGTTCAGATTATCCCGAAAGCAGAGTTACCCGGCTACGAAATTCGGGCAGAAGTGGTGACAAAATCGGAAACTGGGGTAGAAATGGAAGCTTTAACGGCGGTATCTGTGGCAGCCTTGACTTTATACGATATGGCTAAAGCGTTAGAAAAATCAATCCTGATTGAAAATATCCGTCTGCTGAGTAAAACAGGAGGGAAATCAGATTATCATCAGGATTCCCTGTTGCGATGAAAACCCGGGTGCATCTCACATTTGCAGAAATACCGACAATCAGCAATTATCAGTGACTCTTAAATTATTACAGATGGGTCAGCGGCTGCGTGTAAGCATCCCACCGAAAAACTAATGCGCGGGGGGTTTGGGGGCGGCGCCACGC
>NZ_JAPZQJ010000258.1:0-1212 GCF_027530405.1 Microcystis sp. LE19-41.2A
CAATCCTTATCTGGCAAGAGATTTAATTGATTAGTTCGCTCCAGATCGCAAACAATTGACAAAAATTGCGGCAATGTCTGTCTCTATAAAGGTTTCATTCTTTATAACCCCGTCCATTGCATAAGACAAACCGAAGAACCAGCAAAAATAACAGAAATTAAACATAAATATGATAGAGGACGAGAATTATTTCAAGATTTGACAAGGGAAGATTTAAAGTTAACCGACTTTGAGAAAGCAGTGCGTTTTTTTATCTTAAATCGGATTACTTTTTCGGGAACAGTGGATTCGGGGGGGTATTCTCAAGCAGCTTTTACCAGTAGATTTACTGATTCATCAATTGCCAGATTAACTCAAATTGCGCCGTTATTAGCATCAGTAAAAATTACTAACCAAGACTACGAAGAATTATTATTTGCTGAGGGAAAAGAAGTTTTTATCTTTCTCGATCCCCCCTACTATAGTGCCACAAAATCCCGTTTGTACGGCGTAAGAGGGAATTTACATACCAGCTTCGATCATCAACGTTTTGCCGATAATATGCGTCAATGTCAGGCTAAATGGTTAATTACCTACGATGATTGTCCAGAGATACGAAAACTCTTTGATTTTGCCCATATTATCGAGTGGAATCTTCAGTATGGCATGAATGATTATAAACAAGGAGCGGCGGCATCTGGTAGGGAATTAATGATCAAAAATTATTACTGAAAGAGACGATAGAAAATACTGTCCGTTTTCCCTCAATTTTGTCCCTCAATGACTTGTTGTACTTGTTCAATTTCTAAGTCTAAAGCTTGGGCAATTTGTTCAGCACTTAATCCTAAGGCTGATAAACGGGGTATAGAGGTTAATTTAGCGGATAATTCTCCTTCCTCTAAAATATCTTGATAGATGACGGATTCTCTCATAATGTCACTCCGAAGGATTTTTTTAATCGTCTCTCGATTGTAATTGCTCGATTGCGTCGGGGGATAAATCGGTAAATCGGGCGATTTCTGGGATAGAAAAACCAGCAGATAGCATTTTTAGGGCAATTTGTCGAGCTTTTTCTTCTTTACCCGCTTGCAATCCTTTTTGTAGTCCCTTTTCCTCGCCTTCCTCTCTGCCTTCCTCTAAAATATCTTGATAGATGACGGATTCTCTCATAATGTCACTCCGAAGGATTTTTTTAATCGTCTCTCGATTTAATACTAACCCGGCGAGAATACT
>NZ_JAPZQJ010000626.1:0-18591 GCF_027530405.1 Microcystis sp. LE19-41.2A
TTTTGTTGAAAGTACAGAGTAAGCTTAAATTGCTACAAAGACGCTTGAAACGGAAAACTAAAGGCTCTAGCAATTGGTTAAAACTTCAGGAGAAGATAGCAAGATTACACGAAAAAGTGTCTAATACCCGTAGAGATTGGCCCTTTAAACTAGCTCATTACCTTTGCGATTTTGCTGATAATATCTTTGTTGAGGATATTAACTTCGTTTCCTGGTCTAGAGGGATCGTTAGAAAACAATCTCTAGATTCGGGTATCGGTAGTTTTATTAATGAGATACTACCGTTTGTTGTTTGGAAACGGGGGAAATATTATCTTAAGGTCGATAAAAACGGAACTTCGCAAGAGTGTCCGAATTGTGGCGCGATTACCGGCAAAAAAGCGTTATCGGAAAGAGTTCACCGGTGTGATTCTTGCGGCCACATTGAAACGAGAGATACGGCATCAGCGAAGGTAATTGAGAACCGAGGAAAAAACGCGGTCGGACTGACCGTGTTAGAAAACGCTCGCGGAGGCGATTTGACGGGGATCGACCGGGTTAAACCAGGTCGATCTAGTTAAAAGCCTAAGAACCGAGAATCCCCCGCTACACCGCGCGAGCGGTTAGCGGGGGAGAGTCAATAACCTTTTTCTCTTATCCAGAGGACTTCTGGGTTCGCAAAGGGACAAAAAAGTGTGGAGAATCCTCCCATAATCGCTACAATTTTTCTAGAGGCTAAGTATTGCCCTCATTTAAGTTATTTTGTACTCATTAAAAACCATGAAAATTCTTCACGGTACTTGGATTCCCCAATCAACGGATGAATTTATTCAGAAGGGTAGCTTTTATCTTTGGGGAGAAACTAGCACCCCGAAAAAGAGTCGCACCACTGCTGATAATTATCATCCTTTTCAGTTAAGCAAAGAAGAATTAACTAGCTTTCTCACTGGAGAGTTAGGAATAGTTCAATCGAATTATAATCCTCTTAGTCGGCAATTTGTCCCCCGCTACTTTCTTTTACCTAGTCACGAGAATCAACCTTTACCCTCCTTAGAATTACTACGTTATCTAGAAAAAGAACCCCCAGAAAATAGCCAATGGCAATCTTGGCAAATTGATTGTTATCCCCTTAATCCTGTACTTAAACTGCTCAATGATCTGCACTTTATCTGTCTTTACAACTCCTCAGAGATTCAGTTAGGTGCAGATCTACTTTTTTGGTATCACTACAGTCAAGCTTTTAAAGAAATAATTCTCAAAGATAACTATATTCCTGCCTTTAAATATCGAGAATTAGCCACAAATAACCAGAAAACCGCTAACTTTGCCATCTACCCTCTTTGGGAAATTATATCAGCAACCTACGAAACCAATCTCGATCACTATCTCGAATATCTTCCCCGCATTTGTCTTGCCGGCGCTGAAAATCCCCATGCTTCGCCACAATTATACGATCCCAAAACCCTACTCCGGCACTTCTCCGAATGTCTCCTCAATGAAATTGTCACTAATACGGCAATTCCTGCCAGTTTTGATAAAAAAATTAGCGAGACAATTATAGGTGATTGCTTCTCTGTGACTAAGGCTGCTGGATTTCTGCAAACCGCTGCCGCTTTAGAAAAATATCAACAGTGGCAAACTTGGAGACAGCAATTACTAGGAGACCAAAATATATCTAGTTTTAGCCTTGGTTTTAAACTAACCGAGGCCCCAGAAAATAATATTGAACAGTGGCAAATTACTTTTATCCTCATCTCTAAACAAGACCCCTCCCTGCGATTAGAATTAGACGAATATTGGTATGCAGTCCCTGAAACTAGAACAAGCATACGAGCGCATTTTGGTCAAGATTTAGACAAAAATATTTTACTAAGTTTGGGTTATGCTGCCCGTATTTATCCCCCTATTTGGCAAGGATTAGAAACGGATAAACCGACGGGATTTTCTCTCAACCTTACAGAAGCTTTTACTTTCTTAAAAGAAACTGCTTGGATTTTAGAAGATGCGGGATATAAAGTGATTATTCCAGCTTGGTGGACTCCCGAAGGCCGTCAACGCGCTAAAGTTCGGCTAAAAACTACGTCTAAATCAGGCAAATCTACCCCCGTTAGTAAAGGGATTTTTAGCCTCGAAAACATCATTGAATACCAATATGAATTAGCCATCGGTGAAGAAACTATTAGTCAAGAGGAATGGCAACAATTAATTAACACCAAAACACCCTTAGTTAAATTTCGAGGACAATGGGTAGAATTAGAACAAAATAAAATGCAGCAAATGCTGGATTTTTGGCAGAAATATCAGCAGGAAAATCCTGAGATGAATCTGATTGAATTAATGAAAAAAGCTGCCGAATATCCAGAGGAGATTATTGTTGAAACCGATGATTTTTTAGGTTCTATGCTAGAGAAATTACAAAATCCTAGTCAACTAGAACCGATCGAAAATCCTCCCCAATTACAAGGAACGCTGCGGGAGTACCAAAAGCGTGGAGTTGCCTGGATTCAATACCTAGAACAATTGGGGTTAAATGGTTGTCTTGCTGACGATATGGGATTAGGAAAAACCCTACAGGTAATTGCTAGATTGGTTGGGGAAAGAGAGGGAGATAATAATGTTTTACCAACTCTGCTAGTCGCACCCACTTCTGTGGTGGGAAATTGGGCAAAAGAAATTGAAAAATTTGCCCCCCATCTTCGGGTTTTAATTCACCATGGTAGTAAGCGCTATCAAGATGAGAACGAATTTCAGATAGTAGCTAGTCAAAAGGATATCGTCATTACTTCTTTTACCTTAGTTCGCAAGGACTTGAAATTATTTAACTCGCAATCTTGGCAACGTTTAGTAATTGATGAAGCACAAAATATCAAAAATCCTAAAGCGGCACAAACTAAAGCAATCTTGAGTTTATCTGCACAACATCGTCTCGCATTAACGGGAACTCCCGTGGAAAATAGACTGCTTGATTTATGGTCAATTTTTAACTTCCTTAACCCCGATTATTTAGGTAAAGAAACTCAATTTCGTAAAGCTTTTGAAGTGCCAATCCAAAAACAAAATGATCGTCTCCAGTCCACGGTTCTCAAAAAATTAGTGGAACCTTTTATTCTGCGTCGGGTAAAAACCGATAAGCAGATAATTAAAGATTTACCTGACAAAGTGGAAAACAAACAGTATTGTAATTTAACTAAAGAACAAGCTTCTCTCTACGAAGTTGTCATCAAAGAAGTGGAAAAACAATTAGAAGAAGCGGAGGGAATAAAACGCAAAGGATTAATTTTATCTACCCTGATGCGCTTGAAACAAATTTGTAATCACCCGCGTCAATTTTTACAGGATAACAGTGCTTTTACTCCTGAGCGATCGCATAAGTTAGAGCGTTTGGGAGAAATGCTAGAAGAAGTAATTTTAGAGGGAGATAGTCTGCTAATTTTCACTCAATTTACTGAAATTGGTGACTCCTTACAAAAGTACCTCAAACAAACTTTTCGCTACAATACCTATTATCTTCACGGGGGGACTTCTCAACCAAAACGAGAACAAATGATCGAAGAATTTCAACATCCCGAAACAGAACCTTCTGTATTTATTTTATCCCTAAAAGCTGGGGGAGTTGGGATTACTTTAACTAAAGCAAATCATGTTTTTCATTTCGATCGTTGGTGGAATCCTGCGGTGGAAAATCAAGCAACCGATCGCGCTTTTAGAATTGGTCAACAAAAAAATGTTTTCGTGCATAAATTTGTCACTTTGGGAACCTTAGAGGAAAGAATTGATGAAATGATCGAGGAAAAGAAAAAGGTAGCTAATGCTATTGTTAGTAATGATGAATCCTGGTTAACGGAATTAGATAACGAAAGTTTTCGTCAGTTAATCGCATTGAATAAACAGACAATTATTTAATCGAGGTAAACCCATGACTAAATTTAGTAAAACTTGGTGGGGACAACGCTTTATAGAAGCATTAGAAGAATTTACCGACTCAGCGCGCTTGAGTCGAGGACGTTCCTACGCTAAAAATGATAAAGTCAAGAATTATACAATTGACGGTAATTTAATTACTGCTCAGGTGCGAGGTTCCATTAATCCCTACTTTGGGGTTTACAAAGAACCTTTGTATAAGGTGAGTATCGAGATTAAACCAATTACTAAAGCAGAGTGGTCACAAGCTTTATATAATCTTGGTTCAAGAGCGAGTATGATCTCTAAACTGCTGCTCAAAGAAGTTCCCGATAATATTGATGAAGCATTTAGCGATCTGAATCTGCACTTATTACCCCACAGTCAAAAGGATTTTATCACCAATTGTTCCTGTCCCGATTGGGAAAATCCCTGTAAACATATTGCTGGAGTTTATTACCTCGTTGCTTCCCAATTAGATCAGGATCCTTTCCTCTTATTTGAATTACGGGGTATCTCTCGTCAAAAATTACTGCAAGAATTAGCAAAAACTCCCCTCGGTAAGCTGCTTTCCTCCTCTATCCAAGAGGAAAAAATTCCTCTTAACCCTGTCACTTCCTATCACACTAAACCCGAAACCATACCAGCAGCACAAACAATTGATCTCAAAGAATTTTGGCACTCCCATCACCGTTTACCCGAAAATCCTCAGTTAGTTAAATCCGCAACTATTCCCGCAATTGTCATTAAAAAAGCTGGTGATTATCCTGCATTTTGGGATAAGGATACTTCCTTTATCGAGGTGATGGAAGAAATGTATCAACGGGTACGCAATAAAAATGCAGGGATACTTTAAAAAAATATAAGTTTTCCTTTTGGGGAGTCAGGAGTCAGTCCCGATGTCAAATTAGGTTACACTTTATCTTGATCAGAAACGCTGTAGCTAAATTGCTGACTTTTTGACTTAGATATCTATCCATAGGAGGGTAGATTAGAATAAACAGGTTAACAACTGACAGTAATTGAAAATCTACCCCTAGCCTGCTAGTATTGTTATGAGACTGGGGATAAGAGAGATACAATGGAATCCTTAACTATTGAAAATTTTCTGATTATTAAGTATGCGGAAATAGAGATAAAAAAAATTAATGTTATCATCGGTGAACAGTCCACTGGTAAAAGTATTATTGCTAAATTAGTTTTTTTATTTCAGACATTTTTGTTTTATCAAGTTAAATTATTAGTCACTAATCTTCAAGATCAGCAAGGACTCAAAAGGCACCTACAGAAGCGATTTGAGGAATTATTTCCTAAATACGCATGGAAAGAGCAAGTATTTAAAATAGTTTATCGTTTGGATGACATGAACTTTTTGATTGAAAGATATAAGGACAAATCTGGCTATTTTAAACTACAATTTACCTATTCAGATAATTTTAAAAAGTTTTACAATACAACAATTAGACAAGTGAGTAAAATTGCCAAAAGCAATAACAAAGTCACTCAAGATATTTATTCAGATATGAATGATTGTGTGGCCAAAAATATTGCTGATTTTTTTCAAGGCAATGAAAAAATTTTTTCTACAAAGATTTTATTTGTACCAGCTAGTCGCACTCTTTTTGTTAAATACTTTACCAATAATATTTTTGCCTTTTTGGCCAATAATTTTGATCTTGATCCTCTGATTATCAACTTTGGCTCTAATTATGAAAATGCTCAACGCCTATACAGAATAATTAATGAATCAGAAAGTTTATTCCAAGATAAAAAAGATGATAAAAAACTTTATAATCAAATTAAATTAATTAGCGAAAAGATTCTATCAGGCAGCTATGCGCGCGAGAAAGATCAAGATTGGCTTTATCATGCCGATGGGAGAAAGATTAACTTAATTGATGCTTCAAGCGGACAGCAAGAAGCCTTACCAATGTTATTAATTCTCTTAGTTTTCTCGTTTTTTCCTGATTCCGAATCTAATCAATTTTTCATTGAGGAACCTGAAACCCATCTTTTTCCCTCCGCTCAAAGAGATATGGTAGAACTATTTACCTTACTTTATGCTAATAAAAATTGTCGTTTCTTTCTCACTACCCATAGTCCCTACATTCTCACAGCTTTGAATAATAAAATCATGGCGGCTAACGTTGAGCCTGTCAAAGCACAAAAATCTTTAGGTTATAAAAATACTATTCAATTTCAAGATGTGTCAGCCTACACAATTAGTAACGGACAAACTCAAAGTATCTTAGATACAGAGGTGAACTTGATTGGTATCAATAACCTCGATGCTGTCTCCGATGAACTTAGTCAAGAGTTTGAAGAAATTTTAGAAAGAAAGGCTCAACAATAATGGATATTAGTCACTGTTCTGAATGCAATAATAATAAAATAGTCAAAGTTAAAGAAAATGGTAAAGAATTTATCGTCAACAATAATAGTCAGAAATTAATTACTAAGATAAAAATAGATAATTGTTTAATCATCGAGGGAAAAAGATGCGACTGGCTTTTAGAAATTGATAGTCCCTGTAGCTTGGCTCTTTATATTGAACTCAAGGGTAAAAATATTGAACAAGCTTATGATCAATTATTGTCAACTCTAAATCATTCTTACTTACAAGAAAGACATAAAGAATCTAAAAAAGAATGCTATATTGTGGCTTCTAGAGTACCAAAAGCTGGAACCAATGTTCAGGTTTATCAGGCGAGATTAAAGCAGTCTCATCCCAAAGTTAGTTTAAAAGTCAAGTCGATGAAAGCTGAAATCACTATTTAGGTTTTTCCCTCAGAAAAAAGCTGCACCTATTGTTCCTGTCCCGATTGGGAAAATCCCTGTAAACATATTGCTGGAGTTTATTATCTGGTTGCTTCCCAATTAAATATGGAAGAAATGTATCAACGGGTACGCAATAAAAATGCTGGTATGTTATAATTAGGTAGGTGTTAAAAATTGTCAGACACCCCTCTTATTAAGAGGGTATTAAGGGGGGATCGGCACCCCCCTTATCAAGGGGGGCAGGGGGGATCGGAATTTTGAAAAAGCATTCTATTTTTTAAGACAAGCAGAATCTATGAACCAAGAATCTCTCAGCTTTGTCGATGGGAATGTCAAGTTAGCCGATCGCTTTTTAGTTTGTGGATTGGGTAGTCTCGGACAACACTGCGTCAAGTCTTTAAAAGAGTTTGGGGTTAGAGTCGTCGGTATCGAACTAATACAGCCTCCCAGTTGGGAAATTAATGATTTTCCCGATTTATTAGAGGAAATAATTATCGGTGATTGTCGTCAAAAAAACATTTTAGCAAGAGCGGGAATCGATCGCTGTCGGGCTGCTTTAATTGTCACCAGTGATGAGCGAATTAATGCCACCACTGCCCTAATTATTCGGCAATTAAATCCCCTTACCCGCTTAGTGGTGCGTTCTTCTAAAGATAATCTCAATCAGCTACTTAAGGAACGTTTAGGCAATTTTATCGCCTATGAACCCACCCAACTACCCGCCAATGCCTTTGCTTTAGCCACATTAGGCACGGAAACCCTCGGTTTTTTGCATCTCGACGGTCAGAAATTGCGGATTATCCAGAGACAAATTAGCCCCGAAGATGGTTTACTCGATCGCTTTTTAGGTGATTTAAATACCCCCACCCGTCGTCTGTTAGCACACACAGCCCCCGATGAACCTTTAAGGGCCGGATTTTATCAATGGTCCCCCACCACCACTATCGGGGCCGGTGATACCATTACCACCATCGAAACTACCTACCAAAACATCGATGCTGTCCGCCAGAAACCGTCAAATTCTCCCCAGAAGTTGCGGGATTTTTGGCAGAAATTCCTCAAAGAAATCCAACAATTCTGGCAATTGAGTTTTCAGCAGCAAATTCATCGGGTGGCTTTCCTGTCAGTATTTATCATTATCCTGCTAGTAATTATCGGGACTTTTCTTTTCCATCTCTACGCCCCGAGAGCTTCCTTTATTTCCGCTCTTTCAGGAACGGCGATTCTTTTATTAGGTGGTTATGGCGATGTTTTCGGTGCCTCTAACCCCGAAGATTTAAATGCAGTTCCCTGGTGGATGCAGCTATTTAGTCTCTTTTTAACCTTAGCTGGAACCGCTTTTATCGGGGTTCTCTATGCCATTTTGACAGAAACTTTATTATCATCAAGATTTCAATTTATCCCTAACCGTCCCCCAGTTCCCCAACAGAATCATATCGTTATTGTTGGCTTAGGTCGAGTCGGCAGAGAAGTGGCTAATTTATTACTAGAAATGCAACAGGCGATCGTCGGGGTGAGCTTAAATAGGGATTTTGATGCAACTATCCTGCCAAAAATGCCCCTGATGACGGGAAATATCGAAGAATCTTTAAAAAATGTCAATTTAGACAGGGCTAAAAGTATAGCGATTGTTACTGATGACGAAATCCTCAATTTAGAAGTGGCCCTAACCACCCGCAAACTCAACCCCCAAAGCTACTTAGTCATCCGCACCACCGACGACAACCTTAGTCAACAATTAAGTCAAATTCTGCCCCGCTCTCACATTTTGGGAACCAACACCGTAGCGGCAGAAGCCTTTACGGGGGCCGCTTTCGGAGAAAATATCATCTATCTGTTCCGTTGGGCGCAAAAAACGATTCTGGTGACGGAATACGAGATCGAAGCTGGAGATACTCTCAATGGTAGCTCGATCGGGGATATTGCCTACGGTTATCGAGTCGTGCCGATCCTACACCAACGAGAACGGCAAGCCCCGAAATTAATGCCCGAAGACTATCTCAATTTACGCATCGGCGATCGCATTGTAGTGCTGGCCACCATCAACGGACTGCGACGGGTGGAACAGGGTCGTCGCACTCCCAAAACTTGGCGCGTGCGGGTAGAAAAAGCCTTTAACCGCAATATTGCCGCGGAAGCACCCACCGTGATCAGTCGTTTTTCTAATTGTCCCCTGAAAACCGCCAGCGATCTCATGGAAAATTTGCCAACGACTCTCGGCGCCCCCCTCTACGAACAGCAGGCGATTCGATTAGTTTCCGAGTTAAAAAAAATTCAAGTTCAAGCATTGGCCATTCCGATTAACCCGAAATCGGGGTAATTGGGAGTTATCCTTTTTTTGTCAAACTAGAAGGCTCTCTTGGTCTTTTTTTGCAGTTAAAGTGATAGTAGCCTTGGCAGTTTGTCCAGAATCAGAAGTGGCAGTAATAGTAATTTTATCCCCAGCATTTCCTTGTGGGGGTGCAGTGTAGGTAAATTTGGTATCAGTGGTGTTTTTATCAATTTCACCGCTGTCTGGCGGTGAGATTATGATGGTGTAGTTACCAACGGGATTAATGGTAAATTCTTGGATTCCATTTAATGCTAAAGCTGCGCTAGAGGGAGCGATCAGAATCGTTGGAGGTAGTCCCTGTCCAGTGGAACTAGCCTCTACAGTTACTTTTTTCTCCACTTGATTAATTAAATCGGGAATAAGACGTTCGCTAAATCCAGCCACAAAAGCCATTGTCAAAAGTCCATATAAATAGATGCCATTCCGATTATCTTCAGTGCCACCCCGAATTTCTAAGGGAGAAATATTAGAGTTAAGAATTAGTAGAATAAAGAAGGCAAAACTTCCCCCTAAAATGGGCTTAGTTAGACCAATTATAAATGGCAAGAGGTCATCGTCATATTTTTGGTTTTTGGGATTATCAAAATCTTGCAAACGAGTTAGAAGGCTAACTGCTCCCCCTAAAGTGCCTGTCATCAATATCAATATCAAGAGTCTAAAATTTCCAGCTTTGTCCTCAGTATTTTGGTTACTTTTACCCTCAGTATTTTGGTTACTAGAATTTATGATTGGAGGTAAAGACATAAGCAAATCTTTCACTGGAAGGGAGTTCATAATACCCCAATTCAAAGGGAGAGCTAACACTAATCCAATTAAAACTTTTGTAGGTATTTTGAAAGAATGGAACAGATTATCTCTGAATTCGGCTAGACGAGTCCAAAAACCTGTCTGGGTTTTTCTTAATCCCGTTCTGGCGGCATAGCGTAATTTTTGTGCCAGAATAATATTAGGTTTACCTATTAAAGATTTAATCGCAATTTCTCCGGCATCTACCACCGACTTTACTTGCATGATATCACCAGGTTTTGAAATGTTCATGAGTTCTACCTGCGCTATCCCTAGTATTGTAATTAATCTGGCTAATTCTCCCTGTACTTCCCGGTCTAATTCTTGAGGGAATCCCGCTACTTGTTCTTTGGTTTTTTCCAGCAAAATGTCAATTCTTTGATTTAGTTTGATCACCTCATCTCTAGCTTGAATTTCATTGATTAAATCGTCTAAAGTTTGAAATAAAACACTTGCTTGTTGTAGTTGTGCAAAATTATTTTTAAATTCCTTAATTAACTTTTCAAAGTCTTCATCTACTGAACTATATTCAGATAGTTTTTCCTTCAGTTCAGCAATCAAAGACTCATTTTTCTGTTGTAATTCCACAGTGGCAGAAAATTTAAACAAAGTATCTTTAACTTTTGTTTGCCAAGCAGTTAGCTTTTCCTTAATTTTTGGCAAGTTTGGAACGTTAGCATTAGCATCGAATAGAGTCGTAATTGTTGTAACTAAACTATCAGTTTTTTGGCTTAAAGTATCAAGAGGAGTTTCTGAATTTTTGCCCGTAGATAAAAGGTTGATTGTCTCCACAAGCTGATCTGTATGAGCTATTATTTGTTTTTCTAATTCTTCTCTGCTAGGTAAAGGGTCTGAAAAAGTTAATTCACCTAGTTTTTGAATAAGTTCATCTCTTAAATTATTAGTCTCTTGAGTGATTGTTTTGGCTTCTGTTTGGTAACTAGCAAGGGTAGCTGATTTATCCTGACTAAATTTATTTTGGGTTTCCAGAATAAATTGATTAATTTTTTGTTCGATAGCAGGATTTAGATTAATCATGATTGTCTTCTCCTAAAAAAAATCTGAGGATAAAAAAACTGCATTATTTCCCGATCCTCCCTACTTAACAATTTTGCTTAACTCAGAAGTTGATCCAACTTAGCGAAGAATTGATGAACATCTTCATGAATTTCATCAGATTTCATGTTAGTGGCGACGATTTCACGGGTCAATTCTAAAGATGGAACAGATGCTAAAGGAAGTTGACAAGATTTAAGCCTTTGAAAAAGAGAGTCCTTATTTTCAAACAATAGCTTTTTCCCATCCACAACTTGAAAAATATTTGCTTTGACATCTCTCCAAGATTGATTTCGAGGCAGGGTAAGATTTTCGTTATCAAAAAACTCCCTAATTATTTTTTGAACTGGAGAGAAAAAAATATCTTGGTCGTTAAAACCGCCGGTTTGTTGAGCTGCTCTAATCCAAGCATCGGGAACTAATAAATAATTCTCAATATTTTTTCGTCGCCATTCATATAATGATTGCTTCGGATCATTTGCTTCTGGGTGGAAGGCCTGATCGTCATCATCATAATCAAACAAGACCAACCTTTTCGCCGATGGAATTATTTGTTTAATCCCGTTAAAATGACGATCAGAATCTTCTTTCATTTTCTTCTTATTGCCGCCTCCCATAACCCGACAACAAACCTGATTCAATTTATCCTGCCTTCCTAAAGAAGTGGCAAAACCTCGTAAAAGACGCTCATCTGTTTCTCCTTCAACATACAAAATAACGGGATAATTAAATTCCGAAAGCTGTGTTATCTCTAAGTTAGAAACATCGGCCATCGCTGTTAAAATCGCTGGTGTAGCTTCCACTCTTTTAGGAATTCTATCAAGTAATGAGATAATTTGCCGAACGTCAACTCCTCTAATAAACTCTTCTGCGTGGGTGGCAATAAGAAATTGAGTATTTCTCTCGATCGCTTTTTGATTCTTAAAATAATCTAGAATCTCTCTTTGCAAGTTAACATGAAGATGAGCATCGGGTTCATCCAGTAAGATAGTAGTAGGTTTATAACCATAAAAAAATGCCAACAAGGTTAAAGTTTGATGGAAACCGCTGCCAGCAGATATAATGTCGTAGGATTTGCCACCCTGTTTATATTCGCAGATTATTTGGGTGTCCACTCCTCGTTCGTATTGAGGGTCTTTTAAATCAACGTTAAACCAGTTTTTGACAACCTTTTGAATTTCACTCCAATCCTTTCGATTTTCTTGCCAAACTCGCAGCAGTAAATTTCTTAATATACTTCCGGGCTGCGCTTTTCCCACTTGTTTTCGCAGCGGTCCGTCATCACGCCATTCTTCATTGGGTTCTAATCCCGAAAAGGGCGGAACGTAAGCAATAATAGGTAAAAGAGAAGGGGAGTGATTTGACTCTCCTTCTAATTCACGGAAATGTTCCCATCCTTCCGAAGGAATTGCGTAGATAGTTTGAGGAGAACTATATCGTAGTTTAACCCCCAAAGAGCATGGTTCTGGCCCGGAAGATTCCGCTATCCAAGTAACATCAATTTCAATGAGAATAAACTCTTGCTTTTTGGAACCATCTACTTTTGGATAGTGGCGCTCGGTCTTCTCTCGCCACAAAAGATTAAATTCTGGAACGGGAAGGGCTGTAAAGTTGGGAAGGACAACTTGTTTGCCGGTCGTTCCGCTCCGTTTCACCGCCCGCCGGAACTCCTCAATACAGAACTGCCAGATCGCTAAAGCCTGTAAAATGGTGCTTTTACCACTGTTATTCCGTCCAACTAAGAGATCGAAGAGAGCAAACTCGTAGGTTTGTTCCTTGATACTCTTGAAATTTCTCAGGGTTAGCTTGGTTATCATCGATCTGGTTAGGCTGTCGGCATCTTCATCTTAAATTATGCAAGTTAACATCGCTCACTTTCCCAGACCCCATTTTTAAGGACAAAAATAGATCGGGACTAACTCATCTCTCCAGCTAGGGCAACGAAAACGATCGCGCTTGTCGGTTCAGGGATCGGAGGGGAGTCGATCGCCTAGATTAGCACTCAAGCCCTAAGAGTGCTAAATTAACTATAAGGAGTCCTATCACAACAGCGATACCATGTCCAAAATCATTGCCTTTAAAGATGAATCCCGTCGCGCCCTAGAAAGAGGTGTCAACGCCTTGGCCGATGCGGTAAAAATCACCCTCGGTCCGAAAGGACGCAATGTCTTGTTAGAAAAGAAATACGGCGCCCCCCAGATCGTTAATGACGGCATCACCGTGGCCAAAGAAATCGAATTGTCCGACCCCCTCGAAAACACCGGGGCGAGATTAATTCAGGAAGTAGCGGCAAAAACCAAAGATTTAGCGGGAGATGGCACCACTACCGCCACCATCATCGCCCAGGCTTTAATTAAAGAAGGTCTGAAAAACGTTACCGCCGGGGCCAATCCCGTCGCTTTAAGACGCGGACTAGACAAAACTATCGCCTATCTGGTGGAAGAAATCGCCGCCGTCGCTAAACCGATCGCTGGAGATGCGATCGCTCAAGTGGCCACCGTTTCTTCCGGCAACGACGAAGAAGTGGGACAAATGATCGCCACCGCCATGGAAAAAGTCACCACCGATGGCGTAATCACCGTGGAAGAATCGAAATCCCTAACCACGGAATTAGAAGTAGTGGAAGGGATGCAGATCGATCGCGGTTATATCTCTCCCTATTTCATCACCGATCAGGAAAGACAGATCGTCGAGTACGACAACCCCCTGATCCTGATTACCGATAAAAAAATCAGTGCGATCGCTGAATTAGTCCCCGTCCTCGAAGCCGTTGCCCGTCAAGGTCGTCCCCTATTAATTATCGCCGAAGATGTGGACGGCGAAGCCTTAGCCACTCTAGTGGTCAACAAGGCCCGGGGTGTCTTAAATGTCGTCGCCATCAAGGCCCCCAGTTTCGGGGAACGTCGCAAGGCGGTTTTACAAGATATTGCCATCCTCACCGGTGGTCGTCTGATTTCCGAAGAAGTGGGCTTAAGTCTTGACACCGTTAGCCTCGATCTGCTAGGGCAAGCGGCAAAAATCACCCTAGAAAAAGACAATACAATTATTGTCGCCTCCGGGGACAGCCGCAATAAGGCCGATGTGCAGAAACGTCTCGCCCAACTGAAAAAACAGTTAGAAGAAACCGATTCCGAATTCGATAAGGAAAAATTACAGGAACGCATCGCTAAATTAGCCGGCGGTGTGGCCGTGATTAAAGTCGGGGCAGCCACAGAAACCGAACTCAAGGATCGCAAACTCCGCATCGAAGATGCCCTCAATGCCACCAAAGCCGCCGTGGAAGAAGGTATCGTCCCGGGCGGTGGTACAACCTTGATTCATCTGGCTTCTAAGGTGAAGGCTTTCAAAGCTTCTCTCACTAACGATGAGGAAAAAGTCGCCGCCGATATCGTCGCCAAAGCCCTAGAAGCACCCCTGCGTCAGTTAGCTAATAACGCCGGCGTGGAAGGGGATGTGATCGTGGAAGGTGTGCGCGATACCGCTTTTAGCGTCGGTTACAATGTCCTCACCGGCAAGTACGAAGACTTAATCGCCGCCGGAATTATCGATCCGGCTAAAGTGGTACGGTCAGCCGTTCAAAACGCCGCTTCTATCGCCGGTATGGTCCTAACTACGGAAGCCCTCGTGGTCGAAAAACCCGTTAAAGAAGCCGCAGCCCCTGATATGGGCGGCATGGGTGGCATGGGTGGCATGGGCGGCATGGGTGGCATGGGTGGCATGGGCATGATGTAATTCCTAATGCCCTCTGGCCCCTGAAAATAATCTCATGCAATTGAGCCAATCTGTCCCTTTTCTCGTTATCGTCGGCATTAGGGGCAGGTTTTTTTTCCTCGGGAAAAACTTTTTCAGCAGAACCTGCTTAATCTATCCTTTGCATTAGTCCAGACACTACACTAGAAAAGAAGGATTATTCCCAGAAATCATGACACTGCTGACGGTTCGATCGCTCAAAAAAGACTTCGGTATCAAGGAAATTCTCAAAGATGCGAGTTTTAGTCTCGATGATCGCGATAAAGTCGGCCTGATCGGTACGAATGGATCGGGAAAATCGACCCTATTGAAAATGATCGCCGGATTAGAAGCGATCGATGGTGGCGAAATTCAAATCAATTCCGGGATGAAAATCGTCTATTTACCCCAGCAACCCGATCTAGACAATGATAAAACGGTTTTAGAGCAGGTTTTCGCCGATAGTGGCGAAAGTATGACTTTAATTAAGGAATACGAGGAATTGTCCGATCGCCTTGTCCATGAGCCAGAAAATCTGGATACTATTATGGAGCGTTTGTCAAGGGTTTCGCAACAAATTGATAAACTTGCGGCCTGGGATTTAGAAACCAATGCTAAAGTTATTTTAAGTAAACTGGGTATCGATAATTTTAATGCTCGCGTGGGAGATTTATCGGGGGGATATCGCAAAAGAATCGCCATCGCTACCGCACTTTTAGCCGATCCTGACTGTTTATTGATGGATGAACCCACAAACCATTTAGACGCGCTTTCCGTGGAGTGGTTACAGAGTTATTTGTCCCGTTTTCGGGGAGGATTATTATTAATTACTCACGATCGCTATTTTCTCGATCGAGTGACTAATCGCATCATTGAAATCGATCGGGGAGATTTATCTACTTATTCCGGTAATTATGCCTATTATCTAGAAAAAAAAGCTTTAGCGGAAGAATCGATCGCCAGTAGTCAACGCAAACACGCGGGAGTTTTACGACGGGAATTAGAATGGTTATCCCGGGGACCAAAAGCACGCAGCACCAAACAAAAAGCGCGGATTGATCGCATTCAGGCAATGGGTAATAAGGAATTTAAACAGGTGGAAGGAAAAGTCGATATTGCCACCGCAGGAAGACGCATCGGCAAAAAAGTTATTGAAGTAGAAAAGATCTCGAAAGCTTACGGCGATCATACTTTAATTAAAGATTTTACCTATATTTTTACCCCCGAAGATCGCATCGGTATTATTGGCAGTAACGGGGTAGGAAAATCTACTCTCATGGATATTATTACCGGGAAAACTCTCCCCGATTCAGGCACGGTTGACATCGGTTCCACTATTCATATTGGTTACTTCGATCAACAATCCGATGATCTCAATATCAACGAAAATCAAAGAGTGATCGAATATCTGAAAAGTGTGGCCGAATTAGTCAAAACCCTAGACGGTAGCGTGATTACCGCTTCCCAGATGTTAGAAAAATTTCTCTTTCCTCCCGATCAACAGTATGCACCAATTTATAAACTTTCTGGAGGGGAAAGAAGACGCTTATTTTTACTACGAGTTTTGATGAGTGCGCCTAATGTTTTAATCCTAGATGAACCCACCAATGATCTCGATGTGCAGACTTTAGCAATTTTAGAAGAATATTTAGAGGACTTTAACGGTTGTGTGATCGTCGTTTCCCATGATCGCTATTTTCTCGATCGAGTAGTTGATACTATTTTTTCCTTTGAAACCGGGGGTAATATCCGTCAATATCCGGGTAATTATTCCCTTTATCTCGATCAGAAAAAAGAGGAGGAGGAACCAAAAGAAAAAAAAGTCACCCCAAAAACTGTTAAAGCTTCTCCGTCACCCGTCAATAAAAAAATCTCTTTTAAAGAGAAAAAAGAATACGAAGATATCGAGAAACAAATACCAATTTTAGAAGCAAAAAAAGCTGAAATTGAACAGGTACTTTATGGAGAACCCCTAGAAGATTTTACTAAAATAACCGCTCTGACCGAAGAATTAGCTCAATTGAGTCAAAAAATTGATAATTTAACCGATCGCTGGTTAGAATTAGCGGAAAAATTAGGCTAGGATAATCCCTATTTTCCCGAGCAATTTAGTTAAAACTGAGTGATAATTTCTGGTGAATCATCCTCATCCATGACCAGATCTACCGACTCCACCCGCAAGAGGGCCAAATTATCGTTAACCACCCCTTGAAGATAGATTTCCCCCATCCCTTCACCCCCCAGATCGATCGAGCCGAAAACTTGACCGGTTTTGGTATTAAAATTAAACTGAAAATAATTAGCCGAGGAAATTCCCTCGCTGACATTATCGTATTTAGCGATCTCTTGACCAATGTTATCATAAAAAGATACCTGAAAATTTTCTAAAACTCGCATTTTTCCCGAACCTTTTTCCGAAAAGATAGTCGGGGCCGTTTTTTCATCATAACTAAAAGAACCTTTAGCTGTATAGCCTTGATTTCCCAACCATTGAAAATCGAGCGTCACTGCTAAAACCCCTTGGCTATTCATGTTAGCAACTAAAAGCCAAGCTAATAAAGTCAATATTATCTTTTTCATTAGTCGGTTATTTCATTTACAGCAGTTATCCTAATGGTGAGGTAGGAACAAAATCGGTAAAACCCCACACCCCACACCCTGCCACCAGGAAAAACCTTTTCAGCAGACCCTATTATAGCAAAGGGATTGCTACTTGCTTCCAATTAAGTAGGGAGGCACAATTATTTGTAGGATGGGTTAGCGGTAGCGTAACCCATGCGGGAGTTGGGTTTCATGCTTCAACCCAACCTACGTTCATCTTATATTTAATTCCACCCACCTACTTAGTCACTGATAACTGATAACTGAATAGAGTTTGTCAGCGAAACGTTTTTTTGTCTTAAAGTCCAGAAAACGGGTTTCTCCGAGAAACCCGTTTTCTAGGTTAACTTCGGGAAAAAAGAAGCATAAAAACGCTTCAAAATACTCGGTTAATGCTTCTTTCCAGGGTTCATCATAATTGGCGGTTGTTTGGTTCATCAATTAGGGTGATAGTTTTAATTGTTCTCCGCTTCTGGCTAAGAGTTTTAAGGTGAATGGGTGGACAATGCCTACCCTACGGCAAGATTTTCTTATTGGATTCTTGCCAAAGACTGCTTAAATTCTGCGAGAGAATTAGCAGTAGCTGCTAATTTTAGTAGCTCTTCTAAGATAGTAGGGTTAGTGATTTTGCCGATTATCTCTTCAATTTCTGAAGAAATCTGTCCAAAACGCACAGTTAAAACTGTTTTTATGGCATCACGGCTTTTTTGTAACGCTCCAATTTCCTTACCAATTTCCTTGCCTATTTCTTTACCAATTTCCTTACCTATTTCCTTACCGCGTTCTATTCCTCGTAACTCCATATTACTTACTAAAGGCATGGTTCTTTCCTCCTCAAATTGTTTGATTTTACTCTCTAAGCTTGACTGTAATTCAGGGGATAAAGTCATCATATTGTCGATGATTTCAAACAGTTTACTAAGTAAGGTAGGTATTACCCACCCTACTTATTTATGATGATACTAAAAGACTTCCTACACTCCTCAAAAGAATTTACTATAAGTGCGGCTTTTAACATCTCTTCTAAAACCGAAATAACTGAAGCATCATTGAGACATTGTCCAATATCTCCAGGGATATCGCCTAGTCGGTTTTCCAAAACTTTTTTCACAAAATCACGAGCATTTTCTAACGCTCCAATTTCCTTACCAATTTCCTTACCGCGTTCTATCCCTCGTAACTCCCCAATTTCCTCACCAATTTTCCTTCCTCGTAACTCCATATTACTTATTAAAGGCATGGTTCTTTCCTCCTCAAATTGTTTAATTTTACTCTCTAAACTTGACTGCAATTCAGGGGATAAAGTCATCATATTGTCGATGATTTCAAACAGTTTAATTATCTGTTCCCTCTCGAACTCCTTTTCATACAATCCCCTGATTAACTTCCACTTCCACTGTTCCCGTTGTGGCAGCTTCCCAGTAGTTGCT
>NZ_JAPZQJ010000372.1:0-17159 GCF_027530405.1 Microcystis sp. LE19-41.2A
GCGGCTGGTTATGGTGCGAAACCTTAGGCTATTGGTTGGGAACTTGGGAGGGTACTATTGACCGAGAAACGGCAATCTGGGCCAGATTTTATGACTCGGAAGGCAATTTAATCCCCTTGCCAGAAGAAGCAGCACAGGAGCGAGCGGCTGCAGCACAAGAGCAATTAAATGCTACTCAGCAAGCTCTGGAAGCGGAAAGACAGCGTTCTCAACGGCTGGCGGCTCGTTTGCAGGAAATGGGGATAGAGCTATAGTATAGCTGTATTTGTTTAGGTGAGGAGGTAAACTACTGGTGTTCCTCCTCGCTTAAAGTCGGTTAATTTCTCCTTTCACGGTGGAGGGTTCCTGCAATCCCAGTCTATTTGAAATCTAGCTCGACACCTGTTTGCTGCTGTGATTACCTTTTGACCAGTGAGTAATTATTGATCAGAGTTTTCTTTTATTCTTCCTTAAACAGTAAACAGTAAACAGTAAACAGTAAACAGTGAACTGATCACTGATCACTGATCACTGATCACTGATAACTGATAACTGATAACTGATAACTGATCACTGATAACTGATAACTGATCACTGATAACTGATAACTGATAACTGATCACTGATCACTGATCACTGATCACTGATCACTGATAACTGATAACTGATAACTGATAACTGATAACTGATAACTGATAACTGTCTCAACTAGGAAATTTATTTGGCACGACTACTTATAATTATATGTCTAATCTATCTTTGGGCGCGCAACCTCCCCTCGAATTTATCCCACCTGACCTTAATCCCTTGCTTTTAAAGGGATGTCAAATCTTTTTACCTCTTTGGTTACAAACTCAAACCAACTTAAGAGAAATTTCCGCCGCCAATCTAGAAACTTTAATCACATTTTATCAAAAAAGTCAAGAGAAAAAAGTCCGTTTACTGCTTGCTTTCCGTCATCCCAGTATTAACGATCCCTACTGTATGGCCTATCTTTTGTGGAAATTAGTACCCAAAAAAGCCGAAGAGTTAGGAATAAAATTAAACAAGCCAATTCACGCTCATTTTATGTATGATCGAGGGATTCCTTTATGGGCGGGAGAAAGGGTAGGATGGTTATATTCTAAGTTAGGTGGCACACCAATTCAACGGGGAAAAGCCGATTTAATCGGATTGCGTTCGGCTCGTCGTTTATTATTAGAAGGAGATTATCCTTTAGCCGCCGCTCCGGAAGGGGCAACTAACGGACATAATGAGCTTGTCAGTGCGATTGAACCGGGTATTTCTCAATTAGCTTTTTGGGGGGTGGATGATGTCAGAAAAGCTAAACAACAGCAAGAATTAATTATTTTACCTATTGGTATTCAGTATTTTTATCTGACTCCAGTGTGGCAAGAAATCGAGCAAATTTTAACTAATTTAGAAAACGATAGCGGTTTAGAACCCACCCCGAATTCATCCCTAAAAGAAAAGGTTTTATACGAGCGTCTTTTTCGGTTAGGAGAAAGATTATTATCCTTAATGGAGGATTTTTATCGAGATTTCTACTATCAATCTTTGCCTGTAGTACCTGCCAATGGCGATGATCCAAACGAAACCCTAGCAAAACGTTTAGCCAATTTATTAGATGTGGCTCTACAAACCGTAGAAAAGTATTTTAATGTTTCTCCTAATGGTAATGTAATCGATCGCTGTCGTCGTTTGGAACAAGCAGGATGGGAACGTATTTATCGCCAAGAATTAAAACCCACTCATTCTATTTCTCCCCTTGAATTAGGATTAGCTGATCGCCTGGCCGATGAAGCTAATTTAAAAATGTGGCACATGAGAATTGTCGAAAGTTTCGTGTCAGTAACTGGTTATTATGTCAAAGAAAAACCCACCGTAGAAAGATTTGCCGAGACAATTTTATTACTCTGGGATTTAGTGACAAGAATTAAGGGAGGTAATCCCTTTTTTCGTCCCCAAATTGGTCAACAAAAAGCGATAATAACTATTGGTAAACCTATTTCCGTATCCGAGCGCTATGCTGATTATAAAAGCGATCGACGCTCGGCCGTAGCCCAATTAACCCAAGATTTACAAACCAGTTTAGAAAGTTTAATTATTCATCAGCAGACCCTAGTATAGGAGATAGTACGGGAATCTGGAAAAACTCAATACCGAAAACCCTACCCCAGTCAGAGAATCTTTTATCTATCCTAAAAGTGTAGAGATAAACCAACATCTCTAGCGTTAAGAAAACTGCGGAGGTGACTTATATGGCACTTATACGTTGGGAACCTTTCAGAGAAGTAGAAAGCCTACAGAAAGAAATGAATCGCTTGTTTGACCGTCTTGTGCCGACTGATGTAGGCAATGGCGAAAAAATGGGGTTATCCTTCATCCCGGCGGCGGAAATGACCGAAACGCCAGAGGCAGTTCAGCTTAAACTGGAAATACCTGGTATGGAAGCCAAAGACCTCAACCTGGAAGTGACAGCCGATAGTCTGACCATTAATGGTGAAAGGAAATCGGAAATTAAAACCGAAGAAGAAGGATTTACCCGCACTGAGTTCCGTTATGGTAAATTCCATCGGGTTATTCCTCTACCGGTTCGGGTTGATAACAATAACGTGACTGCTGAATACAAAGATGGCATTCTCAATCTCACTCTCCCGAAAGCGGAAGAAGAAAAAAATAAAGTGGTGAAAGTGTCCATCAATCCTACCATTGCTCAATGATGTAGCACTCATTGTCCGGTCTTGAGCAAAAAGGTTAACCTAGTCTGATTAAACCAAAGCGGGAGTATCAAACCATACTTCCGCTTTTAGCTTCCTAAACCTTTAACTTAAAACTTCTAACACTGCTTGGGGTGATAATTTATCTTTAAACCAGATAACCTGAGCGGGTAGATTTTGAAATTTAACTCCAGCTTTTTCTAGATTTAACCGTTCCGATACGGCTAAAATTAGATTGTTTGCTTGGGCCGATTTAACCTGTAAAAATTTCTTTTGTAGGTATTCTGGTCGCCAATAACCAACAATTTCGAGGAGAAAAACGCGACCATCGGGATGCACTAAACGAAAATCGGGAATCATCACTCCTCCGGGTAAAGGCACTAAATCCACTTCCCTTTCTAGTTGCCATTCAGTTTTTAACTGTAACCAACGTTTAGCGAAAGATTCCTCTAACATACTATCGTAGGGTTTACCTGGGGAATAGTGGGACACCAGACCACAGTTATCCTCTAAATTAAACTGTTGTTTTTTAATAGTTCCTGTATAGGAATCTTTATACTGTAATTGTGCCTTCAGATTCCAGTGAGTAACATGGAGTAAGGCAGGAATTAATTTAGCGATTTCAATGCCATAACGACTGTTAGCTTTAAATAAACTGGTGGGACCATCGATAGTAATAGTAAATCCCGTGTCGGCATCCCCTTCGATATAAGTCATTAAACGAAATAGTTTTAGATAGCGAAAGAGATATTTATATTCCCCCGGATCGTTGCGGTGGACGTTGATGATTAAATAACTGGCCCGATAAAAAATACCTTGAATTTGCGAGAGGTTAAAACGATGAATTAAGTTTTCGGGGGTGGGAGCATCAAATTGAGTGAGAATTTTATTCTCTGCTAAATCAGCATAGAGTCCTTTTTCTAGAGCTACTGGAAAAATTTCTTGATTTAATTCTTGGCTGATTTGCTGGGCAATTTTCTCCAGAATTAGCGATCGATTTTGGGGAATAGGAACAAAGTTAGCCGCTTGTTCAAAAACTCTTTTTCTTAATTCCTGCGGTTCTAAGGGACTAATAATCTCAAAGGTGGCAAAATGATTGGTTAATAGGTGAGCAAATCCCCGTTTAATTTTATAATCGGGACTGTCTCCCTCCAAGATTAGGAGTTTTTGGCTTAATTCTCCCTTAGTTTCACCGATACTTTCCTGAAAACAGGTGATTTGTTCTTGAGCGCTCATCAGATAATCAGGAGCGATCGGTAAGCGTTTGGGAATAATTGTCTCGCCATTTTGACGGGAAATCAATAAATCGGTCGGTAACATGGCAAGCTAGAGAAGAATAATCAGATGGGGAGAGGTGGGACGACAAGGAAAGGTCGAAACCCCAAAAATCCCCCGATTCTAACTATTTTGGTCGATATAACGCTCTAAATCCTCGATTACACGGGTTAATTCTGCTTCTGTGGTTAAGCGTAGGCGATCGTCACGAACCGTTAACAAAACTTTAGCCGAAAAAGGACTCGGATAAATATTGGGATTACAAAACACTTCCAGAAACACATCACCAGTGTGCTGATATTCCAGCGGTTTTTGGGGTTGGGGTTTACCCCCACTAGAGGCATTACTGGCGATCGCTTTCAGGCGATCGAGTAAAATATTAATTTCCCTTTGCAAATCCAGAGCAGCACTGGGACTGAAACGAAAAGTAACGGAACCTTGCAAGAGATTAAGAGTTAAAGGAATCATGGAAAAAATCAGGTTAAGAGAAAGCCTGAAGTCAATTATATTAATTTGGGGAAATTTGGGGAAATTGGGTTTTGGGGGATTGTTCAGTCATCAGTCATCAGTCAGGTTCTTCGTTACTAGGTCCGGAGTGAACTGAAAACTCACCACTGATAACTCACCACTGATAACTCACCACTGATAACTGATAACTGATAACTGATAACTGATAACTGATAACTGATAACTGAAGTTACCGACGCGGAACGAGATTAATCCGGCCCTCGTCCATTTCATCCATGAGTAACTCTAGGGCCTCGTAATCCACATCG
The DNA here is from genome assembly GCF_027530405.1 of Microcystis sp. LE19-41.2A. NCBI lineage: Bacteria > Bacillati > Cyanobacteriota > Cyanophyceae > Chroococcales > Microcystaceae > Microcystis > Microcystis sp. LE19-41.2A. The sequence goes on from NZ_JAPZQJ010000372.1 coordinate 4,751, forward strand.
GAAACGTAGCCAAGACGAGCGAGGAGTTCATTAATTCCGTTTTCGATTTCTGGCGTGATTTGACGATAATATAGGGCTTGTTCCACTAATTGGCGGATAGTCGGCTGGGTATCCACAATTTCCTTACTCTAGTTCAATAAATCTAGTTTCTGTATCCTGCTTTACTTTATTTTAGCAAAAATACCGGTAGAATACTGGGTCATCATCAGTCATTCGGGATTAGAGCTTAAACCTAACGACTTTCCCCTGGTATTCGCCCTAATAAGCCTTGATCACTGTTCCTCTTGACTCCCCGGATCATCAGGTTAACCTAAAAGTGGTTCCTTCCCACAGGGTAAAGATTAAGAAAAGATTAATCTTTTCAGGAGAGGGAAAATATATCAAGACCAAGGTTGCAAAATCAGAAAGTTAGGACATAATAGCGGTATCTGATCTCCAGTTAAAAGGTTCATTTATGAATTTCAAAGCCCAGCCATGAAAAGTCCTGTAAAAGTCCCGGAAATTGCTCTATTTGAGCCAAACGGCTATATTACCGCCGCTAACGTCCTAGAATTTCAAGAGCAGCTCACCAATCTGGTTAACCAGAGTCGCTCTATCACTTTTCTCGTGGATATGAGTAGGGTGGAATTCCTCGACAGCGCTGGATTAATGGCTTTAGTTACTACCTTTCGTCTGGCTCAAAGTCAAGGAAAATCCTTCAATATCTGTTCTATTCCACCTTCAGTCAAGATTATCTTTGAATTAACCCAACTCGATCGGGTTCTCTCGGTTTTCCCTAGCCGTGCTGACTTTGATGCTGTTATCACCCTCCCTCAAGCGGCGTAAGCAGACAAAATAGGGTTTCTGGCCGTAATTTCTCGGCTGCACTCTCAATTCTACCGGTAAATCACCTCTTGACCGGACAGATTGCCATTGGTACAACCGACTCCTCAAAACAACAATTTTTCTCAAGGAGAGGCATTATACTGTTGAGATGGCTCTCCTCGTTTTTGGATATTATTTCGGGGGGCAAACTAGCATACACTTGTTGGGAGCAGCTCACAAAAGGCTGTCTATTAAGAAATTCCATGACTTTAGTGATGACAGAGGGGAAGGGGGCCAAGATGGTAGATAGGTAATGAGTAGTAATTTCCTAGAATCCATGACAGTCAAAAATCTCCAGTATGCTTATTTTCCCGGTTGTGTCGCCCAAGGTGCCTGTCGGGAACTATATTTATCCACGGCAGCCCTGACGGAAGCTTTGGGGATTAATTTAGTCGAACTCAAAAAAGCTGCCTGTTGTGGTTCGGGAACCTATAAGGAAGATTCGCAGCTGTTGGAAGATGCCGTCAACGCGCGCAATATTGCCCTAGCGGAAGCCCTCAATTTACCCCTGTTGACTCACTGTAGCACCTGTCAAGGAGTGATCGGTCATGTGGATGAGCGCTTGAAGGAAGCAAAGCATAATAATCCCAATTATGTTGAGGAAGTTAATAATTATTTACAGAAAGAACATTGTTCCCCCTACCAAGGTACGACGACGGTTAAGCACCTACTCTGGGCAATTGTCGGCGATTATGGCTTAGATAATCTGGCGGCCAAGGTGGTTCGTCCCTTATCAGGCTTAAATTGTGCCAGTTTTTATGGTTGTTATCTCCTGCGGGCCCAGGATACTCTCCCCTACGATAATCCTTTTCAGCCGGAATCCCTAGAAAATGTCTTTCGGACCGTGGGAGCGAATCCGATTTATTATCAAGGACGCACTCAATGCTGTGGTTGGCCCCTGTCCAGTTATGCCACCACCCAATCCTTCCAAATGGCAGGAAAACACATTTTAGAGGCCATGGCAGCGGGGGCCGATTGTTTAGTCACCCCTTGTCCTTTATGCCATCTTAATCTTGATTCCCGACAACCGGAAGTGGCAAAAGCGATCGGTCGAAGTTTAGGTTTACCCGTGTTACATTTTTCCCAATTAGTCGCTTTAGCGGTGGGAGTCAGTCCTGATCGTTTAGGATTAGATCGACACATCGTTTCCACCAAATCTCTGTTAAAGAAATTGGGGTTTTAGAACTCAATCAGGAGTGTTAGCAATGGATTGGTTAAAAAGAATTTTTGGCTTAGATAAACCGGCCGATGCCGCTAGTGCGATCGCGGGGAAAGCCGCTGCTGCGGGTATTCCCCCCGAAAGAGTCGGATTAGATGGAAAATACGACGAAAGCGGCCTAGCTAAACGAGTAGTTTTAGCTTTTGACGAGACACCGGATTTAGCTGATGAAGACAAATTGTGGGTTGCTCAAACTGGCAGTAAAGTTGTACTAAAAGGCAAGGTTTCCAATCAGGCGACTTTAAATAAAATGGTGGCCATTGCCAGTAAAGTCCAGGGAGCAACCAGCGTCGATACCAGTCAAGTAACTATTGGGTGAAGTCGAACGGCTGTTAACCTCTTGTAAAAATCAAAAATTGTTGTTAGGGTTAGGAGTCAGTAGCCAGTAGTCAGTAGTCAGGAGAATTAAGAATGAAATAATAATCAGTTAAATGGTCTATTTACAGATTTTATGCGATTTAATCCTTATTTTTGACGTTTTTGAACCCTCACAAGTTAATTATGCAAGAGGTTTAATATTCGCCGTGAAAATTAACCACTAAAACCCAGAGGGTTTTTGGCAGGGTGGATAACTCCAAGACTGGCAATCACCCCCAGCCGGCTGCGGTAAAATGGGAGGGATAGATACAACTCAGGAGAAAAGACCCCAGTGCCGTACAACCCCGCAGAAATCGAACAGAAATGGCAGAAGATTTGGCAGCAAATGGGATTGGACAAAACCCCAGAAAACGCCGATAAACCGAAATTTTACGCCCTCTCCATGTTCCCCTATCCATCGGGCAACCTGCACATGGGTCACGTTCGCAACTATACTATCACCGATGTGATTGCCCGTCTGAAAAGAATGCAGGGTTATCGCGTGCTGCATCCCATGGGGTGGGATGCTTTCGGATTACCGGCAGAAAATGCCGCTATTGAAAGGGGAGTTCCTCCGGCAAAATGGACTGATCAAAATATTGCCCAGATGAAACGGCAATTACAACAGTTAGGATTATCTATCGATTGGGAAAGAGAAGTTGCCACCTGTTCCCCGGAATATTATCGTTGGACCCAATGGCTATTTTTACAGTTTTTTGAATCAGGATTAGCCTACCAAAAAGAAGCGGCAGTGAATTGGGATCCTATCGATCAAACTGTCTTGGCCAATGAACAGGTAGATAGTGAAGGAAAATCTTGGCGATCGGGTGCTAAAGTAGAAAGAAAATTACTCCGGCAATGGTTCCTAAAAATCACCGATTATGCCGAACAATTACTCACTGATTTAGATAAACTTACCGGTTGGCCAGAACGGGTTAAAACCATGCAGGCCAACTGGATTGGTAAATCGGTAGGTGCTTATTTAGAATTTCCTCTTGTTAATTCCCCAGAAAAAATTGCCGTTTTTACCACTCGTCCCGATACGGTTTATGGAGTCACTTATGTGGTACTTGCTCCCGAACATCCCTTAACTTTACAAGTTACCACTCTTGAACAAAAATCGGCCGTAGAAACTTTTATTCAAGAGATAGCCAGCGAAAGCGAATTAGAAAGAACTGCCGAAGATAAACCCAAACGCGGTATTAAAACCGGAGGACTGGCAATTAATCCTTTTACTGGTGAAGAAATTCCGATTTTAATTGCTGATTATGTCCTCTACGAATACGGTACTGGTGCAGTAATGGGAGTCCCGGCTCACGACAGTCGCGATTTTAAATTCGCTCAGGAAAATAATCTGCCAATTAAGATAGTTATTACTCCAGAAAGTGGCGAAATTGAGTTAAAAGAGGCCTACACAGAAGCGGGAATTATGATTAATTCCGCTCAATTTAATGGTCTGCATTCTACAGCAGGAAAAACCGCTATTATTGATTATGCCACTGCCCAAGGTTACGGCAAAGCTAGAATACAATATCGCCTCCGGGATTGGTTAATTTCCCGTCAAAGATATTGGGGTTGTCCGATTCCAGTTATCCACTGTCCTAACTGTGGAACCGTACCAGTACCTATCGATAATTTACCCGTTACTTTACCAGAAAATGTCGAATTTAGCGGTCGAGGTGCTTCTCCTTTAGCCAAATTAGAAGACTGGGTAAATGTGGATTGTCCTCGCTGTGGAACTCCCGCAAAACGGGAAACCGACACTATGGATACTTTCATCGATTCTAGTTGGTATTTCCTCCGTTATACCGATGCTAAAAATGAAGATATACCCTTTCAATTCGAGAAGGTTAATGATTGGATGCCCGTGGATCAATACGTCGGAGGAATCGAACACGCTATCCTACATTTACTCTATTCTCGTTTCTTTACCAAAGTTTTAAGAGACCGAGGTTTAGTTAATGTCGATGAACCTTTTAACCGTCTGTTAACCCAGGGAATGGTACAGGGATTAACCTACAAAAATCCCGAAACTGGCAAATATGTCCCCGCAGAAAATGTTATCTATAAAGAGGATAAATATTGCGATAAAGACACGGGAGAAGTTCTATCTTTCTTCTTTGAAAAAATGTCTAAGTCGAAATATAACGGCGTTGATCCTCTGAAAGTTCTCGAAAAATACGGGGCCGATACTGCCCGAATGTTTATACTTTTTACTGCACCCCCAGAAAAAGATTTACAGTGGGATGATGCGGGGGTAGAAGGACAATTTCGCTTTCTTAATCGGGTGTGGCGTTTAGTCAGCGAATATATTGAAAATAAACCCAAGCAAGTCAAAAAAATAGAGACTTTCTCGAAAACTGACAAGGATTTAAGACGGGCAATTCACACCGCTATTAAAGAAATCTCCGAGGATTTAGAAGGAGATTATCAATTTAATACCGCCATTTCCGAATTGATGAAACTCAGTAACGCTTTAGGGGATAATAAGTGTTTTGAATCCCCCATTTATCGGGAAGGAATCGAAACCCTATTAATCTTACTTTCCCTTTTTGCTCCCCATCTGAGCGAGGAATTATGGCAAGCTTTAGGCCATAGCCAATCAATTCACCTGCAACCCTGGCCAAAAGTTGATCCCACTGCCCTGATTGTGGACGAGATTACCCTTGTCATCCAAATTTTGGGAAAAACCAGAGGCACGATACAAGTTCCCGCTAGTGCCGATAAAAGCACCCTAGAAACCCTCGCCCTGGAATCAGAAATCGCCCAACGTTATTTAGAGGGTAAGGAAATCAAAAAAGTGATTGTTGTCCCGGGCAAATTAGTTAATTTTGTCGTGGTTTAAATGACAGCAATTATCACAATGGTAGGGAATTAAGAACCTTTTCAGTTATCAGTGACCAGTTAGATTAACACTTTAGATGGCAAAATAGAAACTATACAATTAGCATTGTCTGTAAATAAGAACAACCTATGGATATTGAATCAACTAAAGTTACTCCTGAAGAAATTGCCCAGTTTCGCGCTGAATTGGCAGAGGATTCTAACGCATTAGGAGATATTGACGTGATTGAGCGGTGTGATGGCGATTTGAAGTATGCTGCTATGAGATTAGCAAGGCGTTCAAATATTGATACAGTGAGAGCAGATGAAAATAATTTTTGGCAACAAGCTATCAGCCAAGCACGTCAATTAATATGTCATGACCGAGTTAAAGATGATTTAGCACCTAATATATTAGGTGGATTAGTTGGTTTACTTGCTACTTCTGGTAATCCAGTTTTGGTAGTAGTAGCAACTCCTCTCGCTATTCACGTTTTTAGGGAAACATTAGACAATTTTTGTGATTAGTTTAGATACCTGATGCGGTAAAAGCAGCCCAATAAAAAGGGTTATTGAACAGCTTATAATTAAGTTCAAACCCTTTTATTCTAATTTGTTCATCTTCAATCATATCCATCAATCGATTAAATTCTTTTGATGTTAATTTTTGTTGCATTGACTTGACAATTTTTAGGCAACTATCCAACTGATTCAAGTATTCTTGTACGGTTAAATTCTGTAACCAATTTTGTGCAGTTTTTAAAGCAACTGGTACAGAAACTTGCTGATTCTCATCAAATAAAATCTCATATATAGCGGTTCTCACACCTGTGTGGCACACTTAAACCTTTGCTAATAAAGCTTTTCAATATCGATAATGTACCTCTTGCGAACAGGAAACGCTATAATTTAATCATCAAGAAGGAGGTTGATAGGTCATTAACTGTCCATAAACTACTGACAACGCTGGGACTTCCCGCAAACAGAAAACCACTGGGTAAACCGATATATTCATCGCTGATAGAGTTTATATCAATCATGCCAGTTTCGCAAGCGGAAAGGGTGATAAGGCGGCATTTATTCAAGCGCAGTTCAAAGATTTCGCCTAATGTTAAGGGTTCCTTATTGGCTAACAATAAGGCGGATTCTAGGGGATTAGCTGGGTTAAAGCCTCCATGACAGGAGAAGTGATAACAGTGGTTATCTGAGGATTTGAGATGGGGAAGAACAGCGTTTTTAGTGGCGTTATCTTTAGCGATAACTTGAGGTTCAGTAAAGAAAGTTGAGAGGATATTAACTTCTAAGTCAGTGTAAGATAAGTCTTTAGTGGGGTTTTGAATAGCGAACAGTTTATTAAAGTCGGAATGGTGAAAAGTTTGGGAGATTTTTTGCAAGATTTGACAACTAGGCGCATATTGTACGCCTTTGGGGAATGAATCTTGTAATTCTGATCTCCCCGTTGCCGACTCCCCACTTTTTAAGGGGGGTTGGGGGGGATCAACAGGTAAGGCGTGTAAGGGTAAAATATGCAGAAACCAATGGGGGATAATAATTAAGCGTTGACAAGTATCGGGAATGAGGGCAAGAATATCATTAATATGCAGAATATCAGCAAAAGTCTGTAGGAGGTTAGACAGTTGATTTCTCCATTCTTGCTTCCCATTTCCTGAGTAGTAAAGCTGTAGATAATTATTGAATGTATCAAATAATTGATTTTTATCATCCTCGGAAGATTGCCAAACTTTAACCTCTCCCTCAGCAGACACCACAAAAGCGAGTATTTTCTCCCCTGTAATGTCCCATTGCAGCAGACAAGTTTCAGCATCAGTTAAAGCCTGAATCTCTGTAAATGGGATCGGCTCAACTTTTTCAGTGAGGCTAAAGAGAGGATCTTTAATTTCTCTTGCAATAAAATTATCTAAGTCTTGTTGATATTCTTTCAGATAACTGTGATCTTGAACGTAGGGAGTTAGGTTATCACGACCCATTAAATTCTGGTTAATACTTTGATGTTGTAAGCGAATTTGTTCATTAACCACTCTTTGCTTTAATTCATTTAATTGGGCGATAATTTCTTGGCTAACGCCTTGGGGGTGTAGGTTTTTCTGGGTGATTAATTCCACCAGGTTACGCCCTTTACTGCGTTCAATATATTCTAATGCCTTCTCAGGCTGATTGAGGTTAAGATGCGCCTGTACAATGCGATGAAAAACACCAATAGCATTAGATAAAACCTCTTGGCGACTTTGGGGGTTTAATGCTTCTAAGCGGGCATTTTCTACCGCTTCAATGGCGATATGATAGGCTTCTGTGGCAGGTTGCCATTGTTTTTCGTTGTAGTGTAGATAAGCTAAATTGCGGGCGGTTTGTAAACAATTAAGGGGATCAGCTTCTTTTGTGCGGATTGTTAAGGCGTTGTGATAAGACGTGATCGCCCTTTCTAAATTCTCAGCTTTCTCCCCTCTGATTCTGTTACTGTAAGCATTAGCGAGATTATTCTGTGTCTTTGCCCATTCTTGGGGAAATGCGTCAAAAGTACAAACTTTTAAGGCTTCATTGTAAGCAATGATCGCTAATTCTAAATTTTGAGTCTTATCTTCTTTAAGTCTATTAGAGTACGCATTGCCTAGATTAACTTGCGTTAATGCCCATTTTTGGGGAAAAGCGTCATAAGTATGAATTGCTAAAGACTGTTGGTAAGCATTAATAGCTAATTCTAGATTGTCTGACTTGTTTCCTTTGATACGATCACGATAAACGGTACCCAAATTATTTTGTGTGTTTGCCCAATCTTCAGGAAAAGTCTCACGGTTACGAACTTCTAAAGACTTTTGGTAAGCAACAATAGCGAATTCTAAATTATCTGCTTTTTCTCCTTTAATTCGATCACAATAAACATTTCCTAAATTGTTTTGTATTGTTGCCCAATCTTTAGGAAAAGCTTCGCAGGTAAAAACTTCTAAAGCTTGTAGATAAGCAGCAATAGATAATTCTAAATTATCTGCTTTATCCCCTTTAATTCGATCTAAATAAATGTTTCCCAGATTACTTTGTGCATTGGCCCAATCTTCTGGAAAAGTATCACGGGTATGAACTTCTAAAGACTGTTCAAGCGCAAAAATAGCTAATTCTAGATTGTCTGCTTTTGCTCCTTTGATACGCTCATAATAAGCTATACCTAGATTATTTTGTCTAACTGCCCAATCATAAGAAAAAGCTTCACGGGTATATATTTCCAAAGACTGCTGAAAAGCAGCAATAGCTAATTCTATATTATCTGCCTTTTTTTCTTTGATGCGATTTCTATAAGCTTCTCCGAGATTATTTTGTATTGCTGCCCATTCTTTAGGAAAGGCACTACGAGTGTATATTTCCAAAGACTGTTGGAACGCAAAAATAGCTAATTCTAGATTGTCTGCTTTTATTCCTTTGATACGATCACAATAAGCTATACCTAGACTATTTTGTGTTATTGCCCATTCTTTAGGAAAACCAGTACGAGTATATACTTCTAAAATAGTTTGATAACCGACAATAGCAATTTCTTGATTATTCGCAAAATTCAAAGGAAATAGTTTAATTTTATTGCACAAATTGTGAATTACACCTGCTATATTAGCAGACTCTTCTCTGCTTCTCTGAGAAAACATATTTCTAGCGTATATCTGTAATAATTTAGCAAAAGTGTCGTCTAATTTATCTTGGTGCTGTTTTAAAATAGGATAAATTATCGCAACATCACTATTACTTTTATTGGCTGCTAGTACTATGTCCAGTAGAAATGTCTTATATTCCTCTATAGTAAACTTTTGACGGCTGATATACTCTGCTAACTGTTGCGCCATATTCAGCAACCATTGCGCCTCATTTTCCCTTCCTGCATTCCCGTATTGTTGCACTACGGCCACCATTACCTGTACCAACCCCTCATCCAGCAATTCCTGATTTTCCTGTAATATTCGGGGTTCATCGCCATCATTGCAGGATAATAGCTGATTAATCAGGTTTAGGTAGGCTTGGGTGCGTTGTTCATTCATGGCGTGGCGGATGGGGAATTGATGGGTAGGGGCGAAGCATTCGGATAAGAAATTTATGGTTTCAGCGATAGATTATGCACGAATGCTTCGCCCGTACAGGGATTTAATGGGGAGATTATCAGAATTGTATCACAGGGATAATAGGCTAAGGTTATTGTTTGGGGTAGGGGCGAAGCATTCGGATAGAAAATCTAGGGTTTCAGTGATAGATTATGCACGAATGCTTCGCCCGTACAGGGATTTAATGAGGAGATTATCATAATTGTATCACAGGGATAATAGGCGAAGGTTATTAGTTTATTGCCCAGGGTAGGGGCGAAGCATTCGGATAAGAAATTTATGGTTTCAGCGATATGTTATTGCCCAAATGCTTCGCCCCTACAGGTTATTTACCTCTACAGGTTATTTGTCCCCACAGGTTATTTGCCCCTACATTGGTTTGAATTTATTCAGATTGTTCTCGTCTTGTTCCCAATTTCGCGGATTATCAAGAATGTATTGCCGGATTTTTTGATAAGAATTTTCATTGCGAATGATATGTTCATAATAATTGCGCTGCCAAATTTTCAGGCGATCGCCACATAAACGATTAATTTTACGACTAGAAATTGATTTAAAATTCTGCACAATAGCCCCCAAAGATTCCGGCATTGTACCGTGAGGATATTGCGAATCGTGTGCAGCCTTTTCCAGAGCTTGGTTTTGTATTACTATAATTCCATGAATATGATTGGGCATGACAATAAAAGCATCTAGTTCAATAAACTTAAAATGTAGAGGTAGTCTATACCATACTGCTTCAACAGTATCACCAAGTAAATTTCGCTCTATATTTCCTTCAACAATTTCACCAAATAAATACTGCTTCTGATAAGAACAAATTGTTATATAATAAGCTCCATTAAGTCTATAATCATAGCCTTTTAAGCGAATAGATTGTCGATGTTTTTGGGGTTCATTCATGGCGTGGCAGATGGTGGCGGTTAATTCAGTGATAAGCGATTCATCGGCAATCATCAAGAGTTGGGGATTGGTGGTAAGATTGTCAGAAAAGCGATCGCACTGTATAATCTTGATTGATAGATAAGCTAATTCTACTCACTTGAACTAAATCATCATGAATCAAAAACCGTACCAAGTAGAAGCATTTTGGGATCGAGAGGCGCAAGTGTGGGTAGCAGAGAGTGAAGATATTCCCGGATTAGTCACCGAAGCTGATACCATCGAAGCTTTAACAGCTAAATTACGACAGATAATTCCAGAATTATTACAACTCAATCATCTAATTACCATTGAACCTCAAAAAGCGATAACTTTTGAACTCATTAGTCATCGTCAAGAATCAATTGAGTGCGGTGTTTAGATGGCTACTTCTTTAACACCTGCATTAAAAAAACTGCTCTCAGCAGCTGGATGTTATTTTGAACGTCAAGGTAAAGGAGATCATGAAATTTGGTATAGTCCTCTGACAGAAAGAAGATTTGTAGTTGATAATACTATTAAATCACGCCATACTGCCAATGCAGTTTTGAAACAAGCCGGATTATCTAAAGCCTTTTGAACGGTGTGGAATCTTCATCCATATATAAGCTAATTCTACTCATAAGAAGAAGAATAATGTAATGCTTCAAGGCGATCTGCTTCGGCGGCTTCGGCTATAATTTCTGCTTCTATTGTTTCTTTGTTAGTATGATAGTAAGTTAGAGCGGCATAAACTTGTGCCAAAGAAAGATGAGGGATTTCATCGGCAATTTCTTCAGGACTATATCCTAACTTATACCAGATCACTATTCTTCGTACAGTAACAGCAGTTCCCGCGATAATAGTACAACCTCCATGAATTTTGGGATCGCTTTTTATGAAAGTGCCAATATTGATATCTGTGAACATAACTTTCTCTGATTCATTCTCAACTAATTAAACTACATAGGATTCTATGCTTTTATCACCATTCTAGCATGGCCTAAACATTGGTCGGGGCAGGGGATTGAATGGGGAGATTATCAGAATTCTATCGCAGGGACGATAGCCGAAAAAAATAATAGTCAATCAAACAATCAAAAAAATCATAGTTTAGACGGGATTGGGTGCGTTGTTGATTCATCGGTTAAAATAAGAGTAATTTAGAATTAAGGATTGAGTTATGCCGCAACAAACCTGTGAAGCCGTCTTTGAAAATGGCGTTTTACGTCCTCTTGGTAATCTCCAACTCAATGAAGGACAGTGCGTTAAACTCATTATAGAATCGAATTCAATTTCCCAGCTTACTTCCCAAAAATGGTCAGAAACGGGTATAATCGCCCAGTTAACAGCAAATCCGATTAAAATTGAAGATTTCCATCCTCTTACCAGAGAAGAAGCCAATGAACGCTGGTGAATCTCAACCCTTCTTTATTGATTCTAATATTTGGCTGTATCGCTTCATTGTTAATTGTAGCGATCCTAATGCCATCCCTAAGCAACAAATAGCGACAAATATTACGAATCAAGAAAACTTGATAATTAGTACACAAGTTGTCAATGAGGTTTGCTCAAATTTAATCCGCAAAGCAGGGTTTAATAATTTACAAATCCAAAATCTACTTGAAGAATTGACACAAGGGTGTGAAATCTTACCTGTCTCCCTCGAAACCCTTGAGTATGCCGTGAAATTACGAGATCGCTACTTAATTTCATTTTGGGATAGCCTGATTGTTGCTAGTGCAGTTTTAGGCGATGCAACTATTCTCTACTCAGAAGATATGCAAGATGGTTTAATTATCAATAATAGCTTACAGGTTATCAATCCCTTTAAAGATTTAAACTCTTAAAAATATCATTTACGAGAACTACAGCATTTGTCATAAAAATGAAGTGTAATCTAATCTCGAAAAACTGCTTTTTCAGCTTCTTCTAAATCGTCATCACTGATCACAACATCTTTCCATAAACCTTTAATTTGAGTCTTATTGCGAGAACCTTCAAAGCGAGGTAATGATTTGGTAGTAGTGGCGTAGCCCTCTTGCTTACCTGGTATGAATTGTGTAAAATATTTATGAATAAAAATAATTGGAACCCGCTCAGTCTTTAAACCTCTAGCTTGCTCATGACTTTTCTGATAAATATCTTT
>NZ_JAPZQJ010000450.1:0-28915 GCF_027530405.1 Microcystis sp. LE19-41.2A
ACCAGAGTATATGATTCCTAGTGCCTTTGTCATTTTGGAATCCCTACCCTTAACACCTAATGGTAAGACTGATTACCGTGCTTTACCGGCTCCCGAATTCCAAAGCCAAGAGCAGTATATTGCGCCGCGTAACCCAATTGAGGAGATATTATCCTCGATTTGGGCAAAAGTGCTAAAAGTTGCACAGGTGGGGATTCACGACAACTTCTTTGAGTTGGGTGGACATTCATTATTAGCAACGCAACTAATTTCGCGCATCCGTGAGGCTTTTCAGGTAGAAATGCCCTTACGGGAGTTATTTGTTGCACCGACAATCGCCGAATTAGCACAGGGAATAAAACGGATTTCCGAAGGAGAACAACTAACTGAACTGCCGATTTTACCCAGGGACAAAACAGCAGAATTACCCCTATCTTTTGCTCAGACTCGTCTCTGGTTTTTGGCTGAATTTGAGTCGAATAGTTCTTTTTATAATATCCCCCTAGCCTTGCGTTTAGAAGGAACTTTAAACTCAGAAATCTTAATCCAGAGTTTAGAAGAAATTTGCGATCGCCACGAAGCTTTACGCACCAACTTTATTACCGTTGATGGTATCCCTACCCAAGTTATACAAGCACGAACCTGGACAGTTACGGTTGTTGATTTACAGCATTTATCTGGTAGTGAACAAGCAATTGCCTCCCAAGAGTTAGCACAAAATCAAGCGATTCAACCCTTTGACTTAGCCGGTGAACCCTTAATCAGAATCACTTTAGTGGTGTTATCTGAAACGGAACACCTCTTATTAGTCTGTATGCACCACATTGTCAGTGATGGCTGGTCAATGGGGGTATTTCTTCAGGAACTAACCGCCCTCTATAATGCCTATATTCAGGGTTTATCTTCGCCTCTAAATCCCCTATCTATCCAGTATGGAGATTTTACCCTTTGGCAAAGACAATGGCTGCAGGGAGAGGTATTGCAACAGCAACTAGACTACTGGCAAAAACAGTTAGCCGGCGCACCGGCCCTCCTATCTTTACCAACAGATAGACCTCGACCCAATCAACAAAGTTTTGCTGGGGGACATTTACCCTTTAGCCTTTCTTGGGAATTAACCGAAAAACTGACCCAATTAACCCAGGAACAGGGTGTCACCTTATTTATGACCCTGTTAACCGCTTATGCTGTCTTACTTTACCGTTATACAGAACAGGAAGACATCTTAATTGGTACTCCCATTGCTAACCGTAATCGCAGTGAAATTGAAGGTTTAATCGGCTTTTTTGTCAATACTTTGGTCTTGCGAATTGACTTGTCAGGTAAGCCCAATTTTAATCAGTTATTGGGTCGAGTACGGGAGATGGCAATGGATGCCTATGCTCATCAGGATTTGCCCTTTGAAATGTTAGTAGAAGTCCTACAACCTGAACGAGATTTAAGTCACGCGCCTTTATTTCAAGTGGATTTTCTGCTGCAAAATAGTCCCCCGTCTCCCTTAGAACTAACAGGATTAACCGCCACTCCCCTCACCACAGAAAATGACACCGCCAAATTTGATCTAACCCTGGCGATGGAGAATACCGGTGCAGAATTAAAAGGGGTATGGGAATATAATACCGATTTATTTGATCGCAGCACCATTGAGCGATTAACAGGAAATTTCATCACCCTACTAGAAGCATTGGTTGTTAACCCGCAGCAGCCAATTTTCCAACTACCATTATTAACCGAAGTAGAGGCAAAAGAATTATTAAAAGACTGGAATGCTACCGAAAAAGCATATCCTTTCCATCAGTGCGTTCATCATTTATTTGAAGAACAAGCAGCACGAACCCCAGATGCAGTAGCAGTGGTCTTTGAAGGTCAAGAATTAACCTATCAACAATTAAATATTCAGGCGAATCAATTAGCCCATTATTTACAATCTTTGGGGGTAAATTCAGAAGTTTTAGTTGGTATTTATCTAGAGCGGTCGCTGTTAGTTATTGTCGGATTATTAGCAGTTCTCAAAGCTGGAGGAGCCTATATACCTTTAGATCCAGATTATCCCCAGCAACGGTTGACTTATATGGCAGAAGATGCCCAAATTTCTCTACTGCTAACTCAAGAAAGTTTACTCGATTCTTTACCAGCAGAAGATGTGGGGGTAATTGTCTTAGATAAATTAGCCGAGATTTTGACGGTTCAAAGTCCAGAAAATCCCCTCAGTGAAGTAGCCCCAGAAAATTTACTATGCCTATTATATACATCTGGTTCAACCGGTAAACCTAAAGGAGTGATGTTAACTCACGCGGCCTTAGTTAATCATAGTTGGGGCATTAGTGAAGTATTCGGTTTAACAGAATCTGATCGCGTTTTACAGTTTGCTTCCTTTGGCTTTGATGTCGCTGCCGAAGAAATTTTTCCCACTTGGTTAAAAGGTGGCACAGTGGTCTTAAGACCAGGGCAAATGTTCCCAACTTTGACTGATTTCGCCGATTTTATCGAACAAGAAAGCCTCACCGTTTTAAATATTACCCCCGCCTATTGGCATGAATGGGCGCTCGCCGTTTCCCAATCATTAGCTACTGTACCATCCAGTCTGCGGGTCGTCGCCGTGGGAGGGGATGCAGTGTTACCAGAAACCGTCAATATTTGGCGACAAATGGTCGGAAAACGGGTTCAATGTATTAATGTATATGGCCCCACAGAAGCGTCTGTAACCGCCATAGTTCATGATTTGCTAGATTATCAGTCAGAAAAAATCAATTCAGTGCTGATTGGTCGTCCCATTGCTAATACCAAAGCATATATCTTGGATCAAAATCTGCAACCTGTACCCATTGGAGTTAAGGGAGAATTGCATTTATGCGGTGTTCGTTTAGCGCGGGGTTATCTGAATCGTCCCGAATTAACTGCTGAAAAATTTATTGACAATCCCTTTGCTCATTCACCGTTCAATCGTTTGTATAAAACGGGAGATTTAGCGCGTTATTTACCCGATGGTAATATTGAATGTTTTGGCCGGATTGACAATCAGGTTAAAATTCGCGGATTCCGTATTGAGTTAGGAGAAATTGAAGCGGTACTTAACCAAAATATTGATGTACAAACATCTTGTGTGATTATTCGGGAAGATACTCCGGGGGATAAATATTTAGTCGCCTACATAGTAGCTCATTATGAACGGATACCGATGATTAGTGAACTGCGTCAGTTTCTGTCCAGTAAATTGCCTCTGTATATGGTTCCTCAAGCTTTTGTTTTTCTGGAATCTTTACCCCTTACTACTAATCGTAAGGTAGATCGTCGCGCTTTACCCGCACCAGATAAAATAGGAAATCGCCGGGATCAATATGTAGCACCACGCAATGGAATTGAAGAGATGTTGGTGCAAATTTGGACAGAAATACTCAAAATAGAGCAAGTGGGAATTTATGATAATTTCTTTGAAATTGGCGGCCATTCTCTCCTCGCAACTCAATTAGTTTCTCGGATTCGGAGTTTATTTAAAATAGAACTACCTTTGCGGAGTTTATTTGGTGCAGCTACGGTAGCCGAATTAGCGCATCTTATTGGACAATTACAGCAGCAAAATCTCACTCTAACAGTACCCCCGATTTTACCGAGAACTAAGGATACAGAACTACCTCTATCTTTTGCTCAACAGCGTTTATGGTTTTTAGATCAATTGCAACCAAATAGCGCTTTATACAATATACCGATGGTGTTGTATTTCCGAGGCAACCTCAATCAAAAGGCCTTAGAACAAAGTTTACGAGAAATCTGTAATCGCCATGAAGTATTACGGACTAATTTTGTCACGATTGATGGACAACCGACTCAGATTATTCAAACAACAAGGGAGACAATATCGGTCGTTGATTTACAAGATTTACCCATCCATGAACAAGAAGAAAAAACAGAGCAATTAAAGCAAAAACAAGCCACTCAAACCTTTGATTTAGCCAAAGAATCTTTAATCAGAATCACTTTAGTGGTGCTATCGGAGACGGAACATCTCTTATTAGTGTGTATGCACCACATTATTAGTGATGGTTGGTCAATCGAAGTATTTATTCACGAACTGACCAGCTTATATAATGCTTACACTCAAAATCATCCCGCAAATTTAGCTCCTTTACCGATTCAGTATGCAGATTTTGCAGTTTGGCAAAAACAATGGTTACAAGGGGATGTCCTGCAAACTCAATTAAATTACTGGCAAAATCAACTAACAGCTGCACCCCCTTTATTATCGCTTCCCACAGACCACCCTCGACCTGCGGTGCAAAGCTTTGTCGGTACTCAGCAAGAATTTTCCCTTTCCCCCAAACTTAGCCAAGCTTTGAATGAATTGAGTCGCCAACAAGGGGTGACATTATTTATGACGCTGTTGGCTGCTTTTGATGCTTTATTGTATCGTTATACAGGGTCAAGTGATATTTTGGTAGGAACTCCCATTGCTAACCGTAATCGCGGCGAAATTGAGGGTTTAATCGGCTTCTTTGTTAATACTTTAGTGATGCGGACGGATGTATCAGATAATCCGAGTTTTAGTCAGTTATTAACCCGTGTTCGGGAAGTGACAATGGATGCTTACGCGCATCAAGACTTACCCTTTGAAATGTTAGTCGAAGCGTTGCAACCGGAACGGGATTTGAGCCATACTCCCCTATTTCAAGTCGCTTTTGTCCTGCAAAATACACCTAAGTCTGAGATTGCAATGACGGGATTAACGGTGACAGATTTGCCTCCAGAAAATACCACAGCTAAGTTTGATTTAACCTTAGCTATGGTTAACACCGATGATGGCTTAAAAGGTGTCTGGGAATATAATACTGATTTGTTTGAAAGTAGCACTATTGAGCGATTATCAGGGCATTTTCTCAACTTATTAGGGGGAATTGCGGCCAATCCTCAAGCGCGGATTTCCCAATTACCCTTACTGACAGAAAGCGAGACTAATCAGTTATTAATTGAGTGGAACAATACTCAAGTTGACTATCCTGAGTATAAGTGTATTCATCAGTTATTTGAGGAACAGGTAAAACGCACACCCGACGCGGTAGCGGTGGTCTGTTCCCAGCAACAATTAACCTACAATGAGTTAAATTGTCGTGCTAATCAACTAGCCCATTATTTGCGGAAATTAGGAGTAAAACCAGATGAATTAGTGGGGATTTGTCTAGAACGTTCCTTAGACATGATTGTGGGATTATTGGGGATATTAAAAGCGGGTGGTGCATATCTACCTCTCGACCCAGATTATCCCAGTGAACGGCTACAATTTGCCATCGCTGATGCTCAACTGTCATTATTGCTAACTCAAGAGGGATTAATCGATAAACTACCCGAACATCAAGCGCCGCTAATCTTGTTAGACAGATTCACAGAAGAAATTAACCAAAACAGCCAAGATAATCTCACAGGAGTAGTAACAGCCAATAATTTAGCTAATCTAATTTATACCTCTGGTTCTACCGGAAAACCTAAAGGGGTAATGGTGGAACATCGGGGACTATTTAACCTAGCTCAAGCGCAAATTAAAACCTTTAACTTACAGTCAAACTCTCGCCTTCTCCAGTTTGCTTCCCTCAATTTTGATGCTTCCATTTGGGAAATTATCATGGCAATAGGAGCAGGTGCAACCCTTTATTTAGACACAAAAGACGCTTTAATGCCTGGGTTGCCATTAATGGGGCGATTAAAAGATTATGGTATTACTCATATTACTTTACCACCCTCAGCCTTAGCGGCTTTGCCCCTAGAAGAAATCCCAGAGTTACAAACAATTATTGTGGCAGGAGAAGCTTGTTCAGAAGAATTGATCAAACAATGGGCTAGAGGGAGAAATTTCTTTAATGCTTATGGACCGACAGAAACCAGCGTTTGTGCCACGGTAGAAAAATGGGCAGATGAAACCCTGAAAGTAACTATTGGTCGTCCCATTGCTAACACCCAAATTTATATCTTAGACTCCCATTTACAACCTGTCCCGATTGGTGTTCCGGGAGAATTACATATTGGTGGTATGGGATTAGCGCGGGGTTATCTCAATCGTCCCGAATTAACCCAAGAAAAATTTATTCCTAATCCTTTTGAGAAGGATGAAGTGATCCCCCCAACCCCCCTTAATAAGGGGGGAAATGAGCCGTCAAAATTATATAAAACGGGAGACTTAGCCCGTTATTTACCCGATGGTAATATTGAGTATTTAGGACGGATTGACAATCAAGTAAAACTTCGCGGCTTCCGTATTGAATTAGGAGAAATTGAGGCCTTACTCAACCAAAATGAGGCGGTACAGTCTTCTTGTGTGATTGTTCGTGAAGATAATCTAGGGGATAAACGCTTAGTTGCTTACGTTGTACCGCAACCCGAAATCAACCTGACAATTAACGAAATACGGCAATTTTTGCGAGCAAAATTACCTGATTATATGGTTCCAACTGCGTTTGTCCTTCTTGATACTTTCCCCTTAACTCCCAATGGCAAAATAGACCGCCGTGCTTTACCTGTTCCCGATTTACAGAGCCAAGGTGAATATATAGCTCCCCGTAACCCCATTGAAGAAAAAATGGCGCAGATTTGGGGTGAGGTACTGAAATTAAAACGAGTCAGTATTGAGGATAATTTCTTTGAATTAGGTGGACATTCTCTGTTGGCGACTCAAGTTATTTCTCGATTACAGGAAACCTTTGAGATTGTTTTACCCTTGCGTTATCTGTTTGAATCTCCAACCATTGCTCAGTTAAGTGCGGTAATTTTAAAAGAACTGCAAACAGGTTTAGGGTTAAAGCTACCATCAATTGTACCCGTTAATCGAGAGGATGATATTCCCCTATCCTGGGCCCAGGAACGTCTCTGGTTTGTGAATCAATTAGAAGGAGAAAGTGGGGCTTATACTATTGATTTAACGATGCGTTTGCAGGGAAATCTCAATGTTAAAGCCTTAGAAAAAGCTTTCCAGGCAATTATTCAACGCCATGAACCCCTACGGACTCAATTTAAACTCAAAGATAACCAACCAATACAAGCGATTGATCCTAATGTAACCTTCACCTTACCAGTTGTCAATCTGCAAAACCTCAGTCATTCTGAGCAACAGGTAAAAAACCTGTTATTAGCAGCAGCATCCGAACCTTTTGATCTCGAATCAGGGTCAGTATTACGAGTCAAATTATGGCAAGTCAAGACAGAGGAATATGTACTATTATTAGCTATTCATCATATTGCGGCTGATGGTTGGTCAATAGGTGTTTTAATCGATGAATTATCGGTCTATTATCGAAGTTTCTGCACCGGGACAAAAGCAGATTTACCTACTTTATCGATACAGTATGCTGACTTTGCCCTGTGGCAGCGTCAATGGTTAACTAATGAAGTATTAGACCGTCAATTAAGCTACTGGAAGCAACAATTAACCGGGGTTCCCCTACTACACCAACTTCCCACAGACCGTCCCCGGCCAGCAATCCAAAGTTTTCGCGGAGGGACGGAGCGACTGCAACTAGATAGTCAACTAACGCAACAACTGAAAAAACTCAGTCAAGAGTCCGGTAGCACTCTCTTTATGACATTACTAGCGGGTTTTGCTGTGTTACTATCTCGTTATAGTCAACAAACAGATGTGGTAATTGGTTCACCAATTGCTAACCGTAATCGCACCGAAATTGAAGGGTTAATTGGCTTTTTTGTCAATAGTTTAGTGTTAAGATTTGATTTATCTCAAGACCCGACCTTTGAGGATTTTCTCGCGCAGGTCAGACAAACTACTCAAGACGCTTACGACCATCAAGATTTACCCTTCGAGATGTTAGTCGAAAAATTACAAATTGAGCGTCATTTAGATCGTAATCCTTTAACACAGATAGTTTTTGCCCTTCAGAATGCTCCTAGTTCTCCCTGGGATTTACCCGGAGTAAACATTGAGGAGATACCATCAGGACTTGATTCAGTTAGGGTTGACCTAGAACTTTACCTCTGGGATGCAGCCGAAGGATTGGGCGGTTTTTGCTCTTATAACAGGGATTTATTTGATGCTGAAACCATTGTCCGTATGATGACTCATTTTAAGACTTTGTTAGCGGCAATTGTAGAAAATCCCCGTCAATCATTAGCTTCACTACCCTTATTAAACCCAGAGGAAGAGTATCAACTATTAGAGGGTTGGAATGAGACAAAAGCTGATTACTCCTATAACAAGTGTATTCATCAATTAATCGAGGAACAAGCAGCGCGTACCCCTGATGCAGTAGCAGTAGTCTTTGAAAATCAACAGTTGACCTATGCAGAATTAAATAGTCGGGCCAATCAACTAGCTCACTATTTACGCTCTTTAGGTGTAGAAACCGAGGTAATAGTCGGTTTATGTGTAGAGCGCTCTTTAGACATGATTGTGGCATTAATAGGCATCCTTAAAGCCGGTGCTGCCTATCTACCCCTTGACCCAGAATATCCTCAAGAACGCTTACAATTTATGTTAGAGGATAGTCAAGTACCCTTATTACTAACCCAAAGTTCACTGATTGATAAACTCCCAAATCATCAAGCTAAAACTGTATTTTTAGCTGAAATTTGGCAAGAAATTAAACCAATGAACTGGGATAATTTGACGGGGAAGGTAACAGCTTCTAATTTAGCTAATGTGATTTATACTTCTGGTTCTACGGGTAAACCTAAAGGGGTGATGGTTGAACATCAAGGGTTGTCTAACCTTGCTCTGGCGCAAATTCAGACTTTTGCTGTGTCTTCTCAGAGTCGAGTGCTTCAATTTGCTTCTTTTAGTTTTGATGCCTGTATTTCAGAAGTTTTAATGGCTTTGGGAGCAGGAGCGACACTTTATTTGGCAAGTAAAGAAAATTTAATGCCCGGTTTACCCTTAATCAAGCAATTACGGGATAATAAGATTACTCATATTACTCTACCGCCATCAGCTTTAGCGGTTCTGTCTTGGGAAAATCTTTCCTCTCTGCAAACTATTATTGTCGCCGGGGAAGCTTGTTCTCCTGAATTGGTGAAAAAATGGTCCCAGGGACGAAATTTCTTTAATGGTTATGGACCCACAGAAGGAAGTGTTTGTGCAACGGTAGCTAAATGTACGCCGGTTGATGAAAAAATAACTATTGGTCGGCCAATTCCTCATGTGCAGGTTTATATTTTAGACTCGCATTTACAACCGGTTCCTATCGGTGTACCCGGGGAATTACATATCGGAGGAGCAGGAGTAGCCAGAGGTTATTTGAATCGCCCAGAATTGACCGCCGAGAAGTTTATCTCTAACCCGTTTGTCTCCCTTGATCCCCCCCTAACCCCCCTTGATAAGGGGGGAGAGCGGCCGTCAAAATTATACAAAACGGGAGATTTAGCTCGTTATTTACCTGATGGAAAAATTGAATATCTGGGACGAATTGACAATCAGGTTAAAGTAAGGGGTTTCCGCCTTGAATTAGGGGAAATTGAAGCAGTTTTGAGCCAACATCCCCTAGTACAAGAAGCGGTTGTGATGGCTCGCGCTGATCAGGCAAGTGATCATGATCAAGACCAGCTTAATACTAATTTGGTAGCCTACTTAGTTCCGGCTCTCAAGGGTCAAGTATTGCCCGAACAGCTTGCTCAATGGCAGAGTGAATATGTTAGTGATTGGCAAAAGATTTACGAAGAATCCTACAGTAAACCCCAACCTCAAATTGAAGACCCCACTTTTAATATTAGTGGTTGGAATAGTAGTTATACGGGACAAGCTATTCCCGCAGCAGAAATGCAGGAATGGGTTGATCAGACAGTGAGCCGAATTTTAGGAAATCAACCACCACAACGAGTGTTAGAAATTGGTTGCGGAAGTGGATTATTGCTATTCCGTGTGGCGAAACATTGTCAGGAATATTGGGGAGCCGATTATTCCGCTGCTACTATTAATAACCTAGAACATTTATGTGGCACAATTGAGGGTTTAGAGGGCAAAGTAAGATTATTACACCGAACAGCAGATGATTTTACCGGCATTCCCCAAGCTACTTTCGATCGAGTAGTAATTAACTCTGTTGTTCAGTATTTCCCTAGTGTGGATTATCTATTACAAGTTATCGCAGGAGCAGTCAAGGCGATTGCGGATCGGGGTAAGATTTTCTTAGGTGATATCCGTAGTTTGTCCTTACTAGAGCCTTACCATGCGGCGGTACAGTTAGCTCGTGCCGAAGCTAATAAAACCCTTGAACAATGGCAAAAACAGGTGAATCAAAGTGTAGCCACTGAAGAAGAATTGTTAATTGAACCTCAGTTCTTTATCGCGCTTAAACAACGCTTTCCGCGAATTTCTTGGGTAGAGATTGCACCGAAACGGGGTCAGGCGGACAATGAGTTAACTCAATTCCGCTATGATGTTACTTTACATCTGGATACTAATGGGCAAAAAACGACAATTCCTTGGCTAAATTGGCAGCGGGATCGGTTTTCTTTAGGGCAACTGCAAGATAAATTGAAACTGGAACAACCAGAATATTTAGGCATCAGGGATGTACCCAATCAACGAGTACAAAAGGCACTACAAATTTTAGACTGTTTAGAAAATCCTCCTGGGGTAACAACGGTGGGAGAATTGCGGCAATTGTTAGCAAAAAATACCGGAATAGGGATTAATCCTGAGCAAATGTGGCAACTGGGAGAACAGTTAGATTACACTGTTCATCTCAGTTGGTGGGAAGGTAGTCAAGATGGTTCTTTCGATGTGGTTTTCTGTCGCCAGAATGCCATCTTAGAACCGATAATAAGTAAAGTTGATGAACAACCATACCCCAATTTTTGGGATGATGAGACGATTATTCCCAAATCCTGGACTGATTATACGAATAATCCTCTATATGGTAAATTAGTCCAGAAGCTGATACCACAGGTGCGGGAATTTGTCCAACAAAAGCTACCTAGTTATATGGTTCCCCAGGCTTTTGTTTTGCTTAATACCCTACCTTTGACTCCTAATGGTAAAGTGGATCGGCTGGCTTTGCCTACACCCGATACAGCTACACGCAATTTAGCTACGGGATTTCTCGCACCTCGTACCCCGATTGAAACTCAAATGTCTCAAATTTGGAGTGAAGTTTTGGGAGTCGAACGTATTGGAATTAAGGATAATTTCTTTGAATTGGGAGGACATTCTTTGTTAGCAACTCAGGTTATTTCCCGTTCCCGCGATCTTTTCTCGGTGGAATTGTCTTTACAAAATCTGCTGGAATACCCAACTATCGCTAATTTAGCCCAAATTATTGAAGTTCTTACCGTTGCACCGGGAGAAACAGCTATGACTGAAACCTTAGAAGATTATGAGGATGGTGAATTATAAAAACAGTTAAAGTTTTAGCTGATATCAATAGTTTAGCAAGACAGTTAAAACGGCAAAGGACAAATATTGATCCTAGTCAATGGCAATCTGATGTACTTTTACATCCTCAGGGCAAACTTCGTGATTTAGAGCTAATTTAACAACAACTTTGGAGGCAATTGGTAAGTGAAAGTAGGAGATTTTTTAGCGTATTTGAAGGGTTTAGACATTAAACTATGGCTGGAAGGCGAAAAACTTCGTTTTCAGGCTCCCAAAGGGGTTATGACCCCAGAAATTAAAGAAGAAATCGCCGCCAAAAAACCTGAAATTTTGGACTTTTTAAGAGCGGCAAAAATCCCAACTAATACTGTTGATTTAGAGATTATTCCCGTGTCACGGGATCAGGATTTACCCCTCTCTTTTGCTCAACAACGACTCTGGTTTCTGCAGCAACTTTCTCCCGATAGTCATTCCTATAATCTGTTGGAAGCTTTGCGGTTAGAAGGCTCCCTCAATCTGTTGGCTTTAGAACGAAGTCTCAGTGAACTGATTCGCCGTCACGAAATTTTAAGAACCACTTTTACCATGGTAGAAGGGCAACCAATTCAGCGCATTGCTCCCCCTTCACCCGTCAGTTTACCCCTGGAAGATTTACAAGGTTTATCAAAGAATGAACAAACAGAACATCTGCAAGAAATAGCGATTGCTCTCTCCTTAAAACCCTTTAATCTAGCCAAGGAATCATTAGTCCAATTTAAGTTACTTAAACTGGGTTCTCAAGAGTATGTATTGCTGTTGAAGATGCACCATATTATTTACGATGGTTGGTCTTTGAGCATCTTCTTTGATGAATTATCTCAACTTTATGCGGCCTTTGTCCAGGGTTTGCCTTCCCCTCTCGCTAAATTATCGATTCAATACGCCGATTTTGCTGTATGGCAACGTCAATGGCTCACTGGTGAAGTTTTGGAGCGTCAACTTAATTACTGGCAAAAACAGTTACAAGATGCACCTACTATTTTAGAATTGCCGACGGATTATCCCCGTCCTCCAATTCCTAGTTTCCGGGGTGATGGGCAGGTTTTTCGACTGAATCAAGACTTAACGCAACGCCTCAAAAGGTTAAGTCAGGAGTCAGGAGCAACACTATTTATGACTTTACTGGCGGCTTTTTTTGTCCTAATTTCTCGTTATAGTGGTCAATTAGATGTTTTGGTGGGTTCTCCCATCGCTAATCGTAATAGTTCGGCAATTGAGAAATTAATGGGCTTTTTTGCGAATACTTTGGCTTTAAGGGGTGATATGTCGGGAAATCCGAGTTTTCTGGAGTTATTAGAACGAGTAAAGCAAACAACTTTATCAGCTTATGCTCATCAAGATTTGCCTTTTGAAATGTTAGTAGAAAAATTACAATTAAACCGAGATTTAAGTCACAATCCTTTGATACAGGTGATGTTCTCACTGCAAAATACTCCCCAATCTGAGGCCAGTTTATCTGGCTTAAAGATGGAGAGTTTGCCTTTATCTGTTGAGCTTAAAGCGCGATTTGATTTAGAGGTAAATTTTTGGGAAGTTTCTGATCGTTTAGAAGCGGTTTGGTGTTATAGTACGGATTTGTTTGCTGCCCCCACTATTAACCAAATGGGGCAACATTTTCAGAATCTCTTAACTGCGATTGCAGCTAATCCCAATATGGGAATTTTTCAGTTATCGATGTTAAGTGATGAAGAACGTTATCAATTGTTATCATTGTGGAACGAAACTCACACAGATTATCCCTCTGATAAATGTATTCATCAATTATTTGAAGAACAGGTAAAACGCACACCCGATGCGGTAGCAGTGGTATGTTCAGAGCAAAAATTAACCTACAATGAGTTAAATTGTCGTGCTAATCAATTAGCCCATTATTTGCGGAAATTAGGAGTAAAACCAGATGAATTAGTGGGGATTTGTCTAGAACGTTCCTTAGACATGATTGTGGGATTATTGGCTATTCTTAAAGTCGGTGGAGCTTATGTTCCTATTGACCCAGATTATCCCCAAGAACGCATTAGCTTCATGCTCCAAGATACCCAGGTTAAAATAATATTAACCTGCGAATCTTTACATAATTCCCTGCCAAATCATCAGGCTATTGTTATCTGTTTAGATAAAGATTGGCAACAAATTAATCAAGCAAGTCCGGAGAATCTGAACAGCACAGTTTCTGCGGATAATTTAGCCTACGTTATTTATACTTCTGGTTCTACAGGTAAACCTAAAGGTGTTGAGGTTATTCATCGTAGCGTTAACCGTCTTTTGTTTGGCGTAAATTATGCACATCTAGATGCAACACAAAGATTTTTACAAATGGCTCCCATTGCTTTTGACGCTTCTACCTTTGAGATTTGGGGTGCTTTATTACATGGTGCGAGATGTGTGATTTTTACGGAAGATATTCCTACCGCTACAAGTTTAAGAAATGCAATAGACAAACATGGCATTACTATTTTATGGCTAACGGCTGCTTTGTTCAATAAGATTATTGACGATAATTCCCAAGCTTTATCAGGAATTAAACAGCTACTAATTGGTGGAGAAGCACTTTCAGTTGCTCATGTTCATAAAGCACTGGAAACTTTGCCATTGACGCAAATTATTAATGGATATGGACCAACAGAAAGTACAACTTTTACCTGTTGCTATCCTATTCCTAAACAACTAGAGGCAACAATAAAGTCAATTCCCATTGGTTGTCCAATCTCCAACACACAGGTTTACATTTTAGATAACTATCTCCAACCTGTCCCGATTGGTGTAGTAGGAGAATTACATATTGCTGGTGCAGGATTAGCCAAAGGTTATCTTAACCGTCCCGAATTAACCCAAGAAAAATTTATTCCTAATCCTTTTGAGAAGGATGAAGTGATCCCCCCAACCCTCCTTAATAAGGGGGGCAATGAGCCGTCAAAATTATATAAAACGGGAGACTTAGCCCGTTATTTACCCGATGGTAATATTGAATATGTAGGACGGATTGACAATCAAGTAAAAATTCGCGGCTTCCGTATTGAATTGGGAGAAATTGAGGCTGTACTTAGTCAAAATCATGCGGTACAGTCTTCCTGTGTGATTGTTCGTGAAGACAATCCCGGGGAAAAACAGTTAGTTGCCTATATTGTACCTAAGCTAGGAGTAAAGCTAACAAGTGGCGATTTGCGTCAATTTCTTAGCCATAAATTGCCCGGTTATATGGTTCCTGGTGCTTTTGTGATGCTGGAGTTTTTCCCTTTAACAGCTAACGGAAAAATTGATCGCCGTGCGTTAAAAGCTCCTAGTAATACCAGTGATTCAGACAGATTTATTGAAGCGCGTAATCAGTTAGAATTAAACCTCGTGCAAATCTGGTCAAAAGTGCTAAAGATTGACAAAATTAGCGTGCATGATAACTTTTTTGACCTCGGTGGTCATTCCCTTTTAGCTCCTTATTTAATCACCCAAATTAAAGAACAGTTAGGCAAGGAAATTGCCGTAACTACAATATTTCAAAACCCAACTATTGAACAGTTAGCGACCATTATCCAAACCGATGCAGATTCCTCTAACCAGTCTTGTTTGGTTCCCATTCAACCTCATGGTTCAAAGCCTCCTTTCTTCTGTGTTCCAGGCGCCGGGGGACGACCATTTTATTTTTACCATTTAGGACGTTGTTTAGGAAAAGATCAACCTTTCTACAGTTTTGAAAATGATCTCTATCAACAGTTTGGAGAAATCACTCGTATTGAGGATATAGCCAGTATTTATCTTCAAGCCATGCAAGATTTACAACCCCAAGGACCCTACTTTTTGGGAGGACATTCCTACGGTGGTAATGTGGCTTTTGAAATGGCTCAACAGTTGGTTAATCAGGGTCAACAAGTGGCATTACTAGCAATCATTGATTCTTCAGCACCCACTTATAAAGACAAACAAATTTTGCTTGATTATATTAATTGGGATCATGCGCGATGGTTAGCTGAAGTCAGCAAAGGTATCGAAGTTTATTTAGATAAAACCATCGATATTTCCTATGAAACTCTTCAACTCTTAACAGTGGAGGAACAATTAAAATACGCCTTAAACTTTTTTAAACTGGCTAATATGCTTCCTCCCAATGCGGAAACTAGGCAGCTTGAAAAAATTGTCCAAGCCTATAAAACTAGCTGTTTATGTCTGATTGATTATCTCCCTAAACAGATTTATCCTGGTAAAATTACGATTATACGGGCCAGGGAGGAATTAGCTGATGATCCAAATAAAGATTTAATAGCTGGAGATTGCGAGGATTCCTCTTTAGGCTGGAGTGAATTTTCTACAGAGCCAGTTGAGATTCATTTCGTCCTAGGAAATCATGTCTCGATTATGGTGGAACCCCATGTCCAGATTTTAGCCAAAGAGTTAAAAGTTTGCCTTGAGATTTGATACCAAACCCGTTTTTAAGACTATGGTTAACTCCCAATCCAACTTGAAAAACCCAGTTATCAATTGTTTCTCCCCAATCTCATCTATCTTTTAAACAGGATTTAATCTAAGAACTGACGATTTTCTACAAGTTGTGTGAACGGTAAGACTAATGTAAAATGCTGCAAGGCATCTGATTGCTAGACAGCCGATTTGTATTCTTTTGCCTTACCATGGATTTTATATGACTGAAATCCCGACCAACCAATCCAACTTAGTGATTTTAGGAGTCTCATCAATGACGGAAACTACTGAAACGGCCATTCCCAATGATTTTCTCGGAATTAATCCCACAGACATCAACAAAAAACTTGTCTCCTGGGGAATTTCTCTGGATGAAGTTGTTCAAAAACTTGCTTCTCTGGGACTCCCCGGCATTATTTTCATTATTGCTGTTGCCGCATCCGGTGGTACTGCCTATCCGATGATTTACGCACTTTTTGGGTTAGGCGGTCCGCTGGGACTAATTGGTGGACTTGGGGTCTTAGGCCTCTCTACCATTATTGGCGACATTGTGACGGGTTATGGCATTGAGGCACTGCTTAAAACGGTCTATCTCAAACGTCGTGAAACAGAAACTCAAGAATATCTCATCAATGAGGTGGAAGGTTTGCCAATTTCTCAAGTTCTAAAACTTAACCTGAAAAAGGCTATTGAAGTAGAAATTGCTGCCGAAGAACCCATTGCTCCCAAAGAAGTCGAAATTGCTGAAGAGTAGTTGTGACTTGACTAAGCACCTTCTCTCCCCGCTGCCCTCACCGGCAAATTGACTTTTTCAGCAAACCCTAAATACAACAAAAAACCGCCATAAATCTTACTCCTGCTTGACCTATGGCGGTAGTTTATTTCTGTCTGAATTACTGAAAGCAATCTTTAAATTAATTAACTATCTTCCCAGTCAGAAGGCCATTTCCAAGTCCAAACGGGAGCCGGTTCAGAATCGGGGGGGGAATCGGGAGTCGGATCCTCGTCTTGGTCCACAGATAAAAAACGAGCAAAGAAGGGGATTGCTTTACTTTGTTCGCTATTGGGATAATTCATGGTCATTCCTAGTTTTGAGTAGCAGCTTTTTCAAGATAGCTGCGATTACCTTGTGATAGTAACATATATTGCCGTCTTACTCAAGTCAAATACTCACCTTACCCGCACTCCCATCGGTGACACTTATAGCTTTATTCAGGGTCATCAGGTACGCCAATTTTCTTCCCTGTTCTCCGCTCCCCATTCCTAATTCAAAAGCGATAACTTCTGTCCCTCACCAGATATGATAATATAGATTGATGGTTATAGGTTAATTGATAAAAACTTTTTTTACCATTAAATTGGGCTGTTAGTTGAACCTCTAAGGGAAATTTATCGGTATCTAAGGGAAAAGGTGTGGCTCCTTTTTTTTATATCGCCTCAGCCACGCGGTCAATATCTAGTGCCTTAACAAGAGTTTGGCAAGCATTGCTATAACCCACTTCCCACTTCCCGCTCTACTAAGCCCAATCGTGTTAAACTAATGTAGTTTTTGCCGAAACAGTTAAGTGAGTTTAACAATGGATAAAAATGAATGGATTAGTAGATTCGATGATTTAATTTGTAGTCCTTCGATTCGAGAGTTTTATGGTGAAAGAGAGTTTTTTAATGTCGGTTATTGGCTCTCCCATACCCAAGATCAACAGGAAGCATCCTCTACTCTGATGGAGAAACTTTTAGAATTTATTCCCAACAAACAGGGAACAATTCTTGATGTTGGCTGTGGTTTGGGAGCAACTACCCATTATCTTCTCAAATATTACCCATTGACAGCAATTGTGGGGATTAACATTTCTCCGACACAAATTGCCAGAAGTCTCTTGAATTTTCCCGAGGGTAAATTTCTGTTAATGGACGCAGTAGAGATGGATTTTGCTGATCATTCTTTTGAGCAAATTATTTGTGTAGAAGCGGCTTTTTATTTTAATACCAGGCGGCAATTCTTGCAAGAAGCTTGGCGAGTATTAAAGCCGGGGGGAACCTTAATTCTCTCAGATCTGAGTTTTGCCACAACAGAACTTTTAGGGGATTGGACAGTTCCCCAAGCAAACACGGTCAAAGATATTGCCGAGTATCAAAATCTTTATCAACAGGCAGGGTTTAAAGATGTTCAATTTGTCGAGGTGACGGAGGAGTGCTGGTTCAGACATTTTCGCCATCTTAAGTCTTGGTTAACAGAGGAATTGCAATCGGGAAAATTAGACGAAGAAACCTATAATTTAAACATTAATGCTCTGGATAATTTGCTAAGTTCCTCGGCCATAACTTATTGGTTAGTTGCTGCCCAAAAGCCAGTCAATATACTGTAATAGTTGTAAGTTTTTCTTGAATTTTTGGAGACAAAAAAATGTTTGATTCCTTATCGGGTAAAAAAGTCGTTATTATTGGTGCAAGCTCCGGGATTGACCTAGCGATTGCCGAAAAATTGCTCTCCCTGGGGGCAAAAGTGGTGCTTTCCCATGCTTCTCAAGAGAAATTAGCTGCCGCTGTTGCCCTAATTTCCGGGGAGATTGAAGCCAAAACTGTTAATTTTTTAGAAGAAGATTCTGTTAATGCCTTTTTTGCAGAAATTGGCAACTTTGACCATTTAGTAGTCACCTCTCTCGGAGACAGAAATATGCCGCGAGCCTTATTAACCGAAATGACCACAGAAACGGCCCGGGGAGGTATGGAGAAATTCTGGGCAACCTTTTTAGCAGTGCGTGGCTCCCTGAAAACTTTGGCCAAGGACGGTTCTATTACCCTGACATCCAGCGTCACTATGTTCAAATATTCCAAAATGGGCGGAATTTCCGTCATAGCCGCCGCTAATAGTGCCGTAGCCGTATTTGGACGCGCCCTCGCCCTAGAACTCGCTCCTATTCGCGTTAACGTTGTTGCCCCCGGATTAATAGAAGATACAAGCATCTGGACCAGTCAAGGTGATTCGGAACGCTCCGACCTGAGCAAATGGGCGGTTTCTGCTCTACCTGTCGAACATTTAGGGCAACCCGAAGAAGTCGCCCTAGCAGTATTGAGTTTGATTATCAACCCCTATATGACAGGGGTGGTTTTACCCGTGGACGGTGGAGTTACTCTTTAATCCCTAACCGGACTTAAACCCTCAACCCGGGAAAGTGATACTAAATCCTCTTTAAAGGGTATAGGAGGGAGTGGGAAGCGGGTTTTTAAAGTTGCATTAAGGGTTGATCATAGTACATAGGTTCGATTTTGCGATCGCTGTTTTGGGTATCGTACCTATACCCTACTGAATTTTACCTATCAATCCACTTTTCGACTGCAAAAACAAAAATCAGTCTATATCTTGACTGCAAAAACGGTATATTAATTTTATATAGGCTATTGACAAGCCTAAAAGCTTTCTTTAAACTAGATTCAGTGCATAAACAAAAATTCCGATAAGTACCTATTGCAGTAGGACTTCTCGGACGTTTGTATGTACTTAATTGTTTTTGGACATTTTTTCAAGGTTAATTATGACTCAGATCACATCGGCTGTCAATGACGACGGCTACCGTTCCAGTGCTGACCTCGTACACTGTCAAAGACAAGATGAAGCGCAGACTTTAGCTTTCGCTGATTCGGCCACATCAGGAGCGAGAGTTTTTATTTGTCATGTTTACGAACAGGGGGGAAGAACTCATCTAGTTTTTTCTCTACCTTGTAGTCTGCTGATTGAATTGGCAAAATTACAAAGTGCTGAAGCTAAAAAGAATAAGTCTAATGCGGATGAAGTCATGAACAGACCACTTATTCCCCAGCACGTTAACGAGATTGCAAAGTATTTGCTAGAGACAGATCAGTATATTTTGCCCCCATTCATCTTTAACTCGAATACACCGATCAAAGTTTTTACCTATGGTGCAGGTCCAGTCAAATTCGGTTATGCTGTTATGCCAATAGATGTAGAACTTTATGTTACTGATGGTCAACATCGGTTAAAAGCGATCGAAAAAGTTTTACCTGAAAAACCTGACTTGCGTAACGACAGCGTAACTGTGCTGGTGGTTCAAGAAGCAGATATGGATCAAATTCATCAAGATTTTGCCGATTGTGCCAAAAATAAACCCATCCCTCCTGCTTTATTGGCTGCTTTCGACGTTACCGATCCTCTTGCTAAGTTGACTCGGACAATTACTAAAGATTTAGTCATTTTCAATGGACGGATTGATAAAATCTCTCGTACTATCGGAAAAGACACCAAATATATGTTTACTATGAGTCAGTTAAGAATCGGTGTCGCTGAATTTCTTTTTGGTTCATCTCGAAAACCAGTTATAGAATCTCATTTTCGTCAAAGTAAGAGTGAATTTTTGCTGATGTTAGAGAGACTGAAGATTTTTTACACAGAATTCGCCAAAAATAACGATACTTGGCGACTTTTGCTACAACCTGCATCTCAAACGGTCAATCTCAACTTATACGATCTCAGACAACAGCGCGTGGACTTTAATACGGTTGGGTTTCAGGTACTCAGTCGCATTGGACATTTCATCTTTTTTGGCCAAGAATTCACTGATTTACAGCGAGAAGCTCTAATTAAAGCACTTGCGGGTTTGGATTATACCCGTGACTCAGCTTTATGGCTAAATAGTATCGTGATTGATGATGCTGGTGCTAAAAAGATAGTTACACAGACAACAGCAGTCGATAAAGCGTTTAAAATCGCCAGAGATGCTGTAAAAGAGAAAACTGGGATAGTTTTAATCTAGTTTCGAGTAGATTTAGAGGAATTCAGTCTTATATACCTTCTGAAATCACAAACAGAGATTGAGCAGTTTTGCTTTATCTCTCTTTTCCTGTGCCTATTGATAGGTTTTACTAATTAGACATAGAGTATAGAGAGGAGAACTTTAAAAGTATATATGTAATGACCGCAATCCAAACCTCTCTACTACCGAATCGTACTATTGATGAGTTCGTAGAAGATATTAAACTACTGACTCAAGAAGTACAAAAGCTCTACTGTTTAGATGAGATTCCTTGGATTATTGGTGTTTCTTGGGGAAAAGATAGTTCAGCAGTTTTACAGTTAATCTGGAATGCGATCGCTGCTTTACCATTAGAGAAGCGACAAAAAACTATTCATGTGATCACCACCGACACAATGGTTGAAAATCCCATTGTCTCTGCATGGGTTAGAAAGTCAATGGAAAAGCTGGAAAAAGCTTCAGAAGCTCACAGAATGCCATTTAAATCACATTTACTCTATCCTGCTGTGGAAGATCGCTTTTGGAGTGGATTAATAGGTAAGGGTTATCCTGCTCCCCGTTTGAAATTTCGTTGGTGTACTGGAAGACTGAAAATTAACGCTTCTAATAACTTTATTCGTGAAGTCATCAGAAATTGTGGGGAAACAATATTAGTTTTGGGAATCCGCAAAACAGAAAGCTCTCGTCGTGCTAAGGTGATGGAAAAATTAGAAGCTAAAAGACTTCGTGAGCGTTTGAGTCCTAATGCAAATATGCCCAATTCTCTCGTTTATAGTCCCATAGAAGATTGGCGTACTGATGAAGTATGGATGTACCTAATGCAGTGGGAAAATCCCTGGGGAGGAGATAACAAAGAATTATTAGCAATGTATCGAGGAGCGACTGCGGATAATGAATGTCCCTTAGTGGTAGATACTTCCACTCCTAGCTGTGGAAGTTCCCGTTTTGGTTGTTGGGTTTGTACTTTGGTAGATAAAGATACATCTCTGAGTATGATGGTTCAGAATGACCAAGAAAAAGAATGGTTACAACCGCTCGTAGAACTTAGAAATGAATTAGACCTTTTGGATGATAGAGAGAGACGTGATTTCCGTCGTCTTGTTGGGAAAGTACAATTATTTGAAAGAAACTTAAATGGAGAAATATCGATCGAACCCATACCGGGACCCTATACTAAACAATGGCGAGAATATTGGCTGAGAAGGGTATTAGAAGCTCAGGAGAGCGTGCGTACTAATGCCCCAGAGGAGATGAAAGATATTACCCTAATTACCACGGAGGAACTCAGCGAAATTCGCCGGATTTGGAGGGAAGAAAAGCACGAATTTGATGACCAATTACCGAAGATTTATAAACAAGTGACTGGAGAAACTTTTCAAGACCCGCGACCGGGAGCGGATAATAATCTTTTGGGGAGTGAAGAATGGGATATCCTCGCGGATATCTGTGCCGAGGATTCCATGCACCTAGAATTATTGGCTAAACTTATCGATACAGAACGTCAATATTTTCTCAAAATCTCTCGCAAGGGTATTTACAAAGACCTAGAAAAATGCTTTGAGTCTAGTTCTCGTAGTAAAGAGGAAGCGATCGAAAATGCTCGTTATGTCTATGATCTAAAGAATGCCGCTCAAAGTGGCAATATTGCTCAGGTGAAAGAACAACTCAAGGAGAGTTTTAGTGAACCGGAAAAAGACCCGCAAAAACAGTTAACTTGGGCCAGTATGAAATTCCCTACAACCGATGAGGAGGAAGAATAACGGGTTTATGTAGGGTTTGCTGAATAAATCTAACAACCTTGTTGGATAAGGTTTTTAGACTTTTTTCCCTCAAAAAGTGCCGACCCTTGTAGTGATTGGGGGGAAAATCCCTGGACTTTTTCCCTGAAAATTAGGTAATTGACCACCTGAAAATGGGTAAAACCCCACACCCCACACCCCACACCCCACACCCTACCCCCACGAAAAACTTTTTGCCGCAAACCCTATGTAAACTGGCGATCGAGTGGACCATCAATAAAATTACTGTTTCTCGACGACGCGATGAAACCCTACCAAAAAATTCCTATTCGTGAATGTGGGGAACCCCTAGTACCTATACCCGCAGATAAATTTGTTATCCCTTCTCCCCATGCTTACGAGAAATTGGGGGCTAATTATCGGGGTAAATCTCCCTATTTTTTGCGACAAGGGGTGTTAAATGCTCTGATTGACGCTCAAAACCGCCTGCAAGTCTATCAACCTGGTTGGCAAATTCTGATTTTTGATGCCTATCGACCGGTGGAAGTGCAACAATTTATGGTCGATTATAGTTTTCAGACTCTCCTAGACACAAAAGGATTAGCCAAAGAGAAACTATCGGAGGCAGAAAGTCAAGCGATTTTAACAGAAGTTTACACTATTTGGGCGGTTCCCAGCGATAATGCCGCCACTCCGCCTCCCCATAGTACCGGAGCGGCGATCGATATTACCCTGGTGAACGAGAAGGGACAAGCCATCGACATGGGGGGAGAAATCGATGAGATCAGTGAGCGATCGCATCCCGATTATTATATCGCCGCAAAAAGCCCGCGAGAACAGAGTTATCATCAAAAACGAGTTTTATTGGCTAAAGTGATGGAGGAGGCGGGATTTAGCCGACATAAGGGGGAATGGTGGCATTTTTCCCTAGGGGATCAGATGTGGGCCTGGTCGCTCGATCGAGCCTACGCCATCTATGGCAGAGTGGAGGATTAAGTAGGGTTTGCGGCAAAAAGTTTCTTGTGGGGACAGGGTGTGGGGTGTAGGGTTTTACCGATTTTGAGGGGGTCAATTACCTAATTTTCAGGGGAAAAGTCCAGGGATTTTCCCCCCAATCACTTCCGTCGCCGGTACTTTTTGATTGACAAAAGGTCTAAAAGTCTTACCCAACAAGGTTTTTAGATTTATTCAGCCCACCCTAGATCAATACTGATATACTAACAAAAGAAGACTCAAAGCTTAGACCAGCTTCTGATCGATGATCGCCAAAATTTGATTAACAAAAGCTTGGTGATCAACCACTGGTTTAGAAATATAACCATCGGCCTGACTCTGCTTGAGAAAATTCTCTCGATCGCCCTCCATAGCGTGAGCGGTGACGATAATAACGGGTAAATCGGCGGTTTCGGGGTTAGCTTTGAGAATTTGGCTGATTTTAATGCCATCTACCGCTTTCCCTTCATAGACACTATGGGAGAGGGAGACATCCATTAAGATCACGTCCGCTTCCTTATCCCGAGCAATACGAAGCACTTCTTCCACGTCTTCGGTCCCTTTAACCTCTAGACCACCTCGTTTGGTCAAAATTTTGGCAAAAACGCGAAAATTAATCGGGTCGTCTTCTACAATCAAAACAGTCGTCATAGGGATGCTCAGGGATAAACAAGGTTAAAACGGGCAAAATGCCTTATGATTCACAGCTAGACAGATTGAAAACGAGAGACTCATGGCCAAACAACTGGATTTCTTAGCTAGTGGTCAAATTATACCCACGGCCTTACACCAAGAGATGGAACGATCCTATCTAGAATATGCCATGAGTGTGATCGTGGGGCGAGCCTTGCCGGATGTACGCGATGGACTAAAACCAGTGCATCGTCGCATATTATACGCTATGCACGAACTGGGTTTAACTCCCGATCGCCCTTTTCGCAAATGTGCGCGGGTGGTGGGGGATGTCTTGGGTAAATATCATCCCCACGGCGATCAGTCAGTGTACGAGGCACTGGTTCGTATGGTACAGGATTTTTCCAGTCGTTACCCACTTTTATCGGGCCATGGTAACTTTGGTTCGATCGATAACGACCCCCCGGCGGCCATGCGTTATACAGAAACCCGTTTGGCTGGCATCGGTGATCAGGCGGTTTTGGGGGGAATTAGCGAAGCTATCGTTAATTTTAGCAGTAATTTTGATAATTCTCAACAGGAACCCGTTGTTTTACCCGCTCAGTTACCGATACTGATTCTTAATGGTTGTTCAGGTATTGCGGTAGGGATGGCGACTAATATTCCTCCCCATAATTTAGGGGAAGTGGTGGAAGGTTTAATCGCTTTGATTGATAATCCCGATTTAAGCGAGGAAAAGTTAGTAGAAATTATCCCCGGGCCGGATTTTCCCACGGGAGGCGAGATTTTAGATGATACCGGCATTCGGGAGGCTTATCGCACCGGTAGGGGGATTATTCCCGTGCGCGGAGTGGCGAAAACTGAAACAATTATCATTGAGGGCAAGCGCCGAAGGGAAAGGACGGCAATTGTGGTTACTGAGTTGCCTTTTCAGGTGAATAAGGCGGCATGGATCGAAAAAATCGCCGAATTAGTCAATTTAGGGAAATTGGAGGGAATTGCCGATATCCGCGATGAAAGTAATCGCGAAGGCATTCGGGTGGTGATTGAATTAAAGCGGGAAAGTCAACCGCAGCAGGTTTTGGCGGCTTTATACCAACAAACGGCCCTACAGACTAATTTTGGGGCGATTATCCTCGCTTTGGTCGATAATCAACCCCGGCAGTTATCTTTAAAACAAGTTTTACAGGAATTCTTGCGCTTTCGAGAAACGACTCTCACCCGTCAGTATGGCGATGAGTTGCAACAGGCCAGCGATCGCTTACACTTAGTGGAGGGTTTATTATTAGCTTTGCAGAATATCGATCGAGTGGTGGATATTCTCAAAAATGCTCCCGATGGGACGACGGCTAAGTACCGTTTTCAGGCAGAATTGGGCATTAGTGACGCTCAAGCTGATTCTATCTTGGCTATGCCCCTACGTCGTTTAACCGGTTTGGAAAGACAAAAGTTAGAGACGGAAGCGACGGAATTACAAACAAAAATTCAACAGTTAGAAACCCTCCTCCATAACCGTCAGGAGTTTCTCAAGTCTCTGAAAAAAGAATTGCGCTCTTTAAAGAAAAAATTCGCCGATAGCAGACGGACAAAAATTCCCACTGGCAAGTCGGGGGACAGGAGACAGGAGACAGCAGGGAAGAAACAGGATTCTGTTGTTAAAAAACAGGAGACAGTCCCGATGAAAAAATTTTCACCACCAGAGACGAAAGAGGTTTCCTTACCTACACCCCACACCCCACACCCCACACCCCACACCCCACACCCCACACCCCACACCCTACACCCCACACCCCACACCCTACACCCTCTTTCAAGTCAGAAGTTAAAAAACAGGAGAATCAAGTTAAGAAAAAGCCTGAGAGTGAGAATGTACCGAGTTTAAGCCTATTTACGCCCCAAGAACCCCCAGAAAATGCGATTTTATTGCTTGATGCCGAAGATAAAATTAGTTGGACGACACCAGAAGAGCGAGTGCCGGACCGGGGTTTAATTATCTATCAACAGGCGATCGAAAAACGGGAAAATTTCCTAGTTATCCTCGATAATGCTAAAGCTTACCCGATTGCTACCCGGGAAGTTCCTCCAAAAGACAATCAACCGGTGTTAATCTCCAGTCTGCTGACCAAAACCGCCCAAAAAGATTCAGAAGCCGTGTTAAATCAATTTTTCTTGACGGAACCTCAAAAAAGTCAAGAATTGCTTTTACTGAGTCAACAGGGGCGAATAAAGCGGCTTCCCATCGATGAATTAGAGGGGGTTGGTAGTCGGGGTTTGTCCCTCATGAAATTGAAAGAAGACGATCGCCTATATGGTGCTATTTTTACTCACGAGGGCCTGGACTTAGCGATCGCCACCAGTAGCGGTCGAGTGTTACGTTATCCCGTGCGCGAGGAATTATTGCCAATGATGAGTAAATCCGCTCAGGGTTTGGCAATTTTGCGATTGCGCTACGGGGAACATCTAGCTGGCTGTGTTTCTCTCCCCCATCGGGAAAATCTGCTCCTGATTTCGGGATTAGGTTACGGGAAAAGACTGGCGATCGAGAATTTACGCTTATCACAATTAGGCGATCTTGGTTCACCAGCTTTACAATTCGTCAACAAACAGGATAGTTTAGCGGCCATGGTAGCGGCGCGGGAGGGGAGTATAGTGTTATTAAGTACCAATCAGAATCGAAAACTACCCTTAGAGGTAGAGACTGTGACAGTTACGGGTAAAGACGGGACAGGTTCACAATTAGTTAAACTCAACCCCGCAGAAAAAATTATC
The DNA here is from genome assembly GCF_027530405.1 of Microcystis sp. LE19-41.2A. Lineage (NCBI taxonomy): Bacteria > Bacillati > Cyanobacteriota > Cyanophyceae > Chroococcales > Microcystaceae > Microcystis > Microcystis sp. LE19-41.2A. The sequence continues at coordinate 26,631 of NZ_JAPZQJ010000450.1, forward strand.
AAAGCACAATTGTTACACCATCTCTAAACAATGGGGAAAAAATCGAAAAATTTTGTGCGTAAACACCGAAATTGGCAAAGATGGTTAAAACTAACTCTGATTCTGGTTTTTGGGTTTATTATCCTTAATCTAGCGATTAATTTAGCCGTCCGCTTGCCAATTAATCAACAAAAACCCATTGATGCCATCTTAGTTTTGGGGGGCAGCATTCGTCGGGAAATTTATGCAGCTAATCTGGCCCAGCAATACCCCAATATACCGATTTTGATTTCCGAAGGCTCGAAAGACCCCTGTATTTTATTACTATTTGAACGGGCAAAAGCGCCAAAAACTAACGTCTGGTTAGAAAAGTGTGCTGATTCTACCTTCGGCAATTTTTTCTTTGCCGTGCCAATTTTAAAACAATGGGGAGTACATAAAGTAAAAGTTGTCACCTCTCCTACTCATTTACCCCGCGCTAAATGGTTAGCAGAAATTCACTTGCAATCCCACGGTATAGCAGTAGAAATCGATGCAGTCCGAGAAATTGGTATCCCCGGTAATCACGAATCAAAGCTAAAAACTGGGTTAGATCTGACTAGAAGTATAATTTGGGCTTTTGTGGGACAATTAATCCATCCCCCCAGTTGGCAAGTCATTCCCTTAAATTCCGTTGATTTGGAAGCTTGGCAAGATGAAGGTTTTCAATGTGAATCCCAAGGTAAGATCAGCTAAACAATACTCTCCCAGTTAGTTTTTTAGCGGCTGCATCCCATTTTTGTAAATCTACTAACTTGGGGTTTTTAAAGGCAAACTCTCTCTTCCCACTTTCCTATACCTTTTAAACAGGATTTAGCATCAGAAACCCTATCGGGAATTTGCGATCGCATCTAGAGCCAAATTCAGTTTCAGCAGGTTAACCCCCGGTTCGCCGAAGATGCCGAGAAAGCGATCATCGGTGTTTTTGGTAACGAGGATCTCCACTTGATTCGTCGGTAATCCGCGTGAGAGCGCCACCCGCTCGATCTGCGCTCTGGCGGCCTCCGGGGTGATGTGGGGATCGAGACTCGATCCGGAGGTATATACTAGATCTGCGGTGGGTTTAATTGTCGCTTTCTCTAATCGGGGAATCTCCCCCTCCAGTGCTTTTTGCGGGTCGGGATCGGGTTTTCCTTTAATTCGATCGATCAACAGGGGGTTACTGGGAGCTAGGTTACTCGCCCCCGAAATTCCGGTTTGCAGGACTTTGTTAGGATCGTTTTTCGGATCGGCCGTACTGTAGGCGGTGGTACTTGGACGACTATTGAAATAGCGATCGCTGGTGAAAGGTTGCCCAATTAGAGCCGAACCCACCACTTGACCTTGATTATTGGTGATCAAACTCCCGTTCGCTTGCCAGGGAAAAAGAATTTGACCGATGGCGATCATCGAGAAAGGATAGATCAGCGCAGTGATCACCCAGAGAACTAGGGTAGAACGGATGGCTCTACCGGCCTCGCGTGCAAAACTCATGATTAAAACCTCTCCGGTACAAAGATGACCAAGAACAGATAGATAAATAAAGCAAAGGCGACTAATCCTAAAAGGGTTAATGCGAAGGCTTGCCCCCTATCGATAGTGCTTCCCGTAGAAGCTTGAACGATGGAGGAGAAAAGAATTGTTAGACAGAAATTTAAGAAAATATACCAGAAAAATCGGTATTTTCTAGGGGCTGCTTTCATAAGAATTAGAGTTTTTTGGAGATTTGTTTTTGCCAGTAAATCAAGAAAATAAGTAGGTAGGCGTTAAAAATTATCAGACACCCCCCTTATCAAGGGGGGATTAAGGGGGGATCGACACCCCCCTTATCAAGGGGGGATTAAGGGGGGATCAAAGACAAAATCTATTTTCAATTTAATTATAACCACTTACTTAGCTGTAGTTGTCGATAGGTTGTCTTGTTCTCCTTTTTCAATTCATAGTTAAGAATACATTGGCCTACATATCTAGCCAAATTAATAGGAACAGCATTGCCAATCATTTGTTCTAGATTAGATTTTGTTCCTGTAAAAATAAAGTCTTTAGGAAAAGTTTGAATATAGCTTCGCTCCCTCGTTGTTAGCGGTCTTAATTTTTCCTGGTTCTTCGTTACTTGGTATGGTTCGATAGGGGGGCATAAATCGACTAAATCCTTATCTGGTAAGAGACTTAATTGATTAGTTTGCTCTAGAGCAAAAACAATTGACAAAAATCGCTAAATGCCTTTCTATGTAAGGGTTCCATCCCTTATAACCCCCGTCCATTGCATAACACAAACCGAAGAGCCT
>NZ_JAPZQJ010000664.1:0-1808 GCF_027530405.1 Microcystis sp. LE19-41.2A
TAAATCCTTATCTGGCAAGAGACTTAATTGATTAGTTCGCTCTAGATAAGAAATAATTGACAAAAATCGCTAAATGCCTTTCTATATAAGGGTTCCATCCCTTATAACCCCCGTCCATTGCATAACACAAACCGAAGAGCCCATTTCTTTAATGTAGATTATAGTTTGTTGATGTAGATGCGATACCCTCTAGCTTGTCGGTTGAGTTGAGCGCTTTAATACTTAGGAGAAAACTGCTCGATTCAATAATTTGAGCCAAAACCCAATATTTTTAAAGACATCGGTGCAGTTTCCCGCAAGTATCGCTCATTTTCGATAGACAAAAGTTATTGCTGTCACCCCAAACACAAGTTTACTGTCCCACTCGCCAAATTTTGATAGTTTTGTCACCACTCCCACTAGCTAAATAGCGGCCATCGGGACTATATACCACTGAGTTAACCGAGTGAGAATGACCAGTAAGGGTACGCAATTCTTTTCCCGTTGCTACCTCCCAAATTTTGATAGTTTGGTAACTCCCACTAGCTAAATAGCGGCCATCGGGACTATATACCACTGACCAAACCCAGTCAGAATGACCAGTAAGGGTACGCAATACTTTTCCGGTTGCTACCTGCCAAATTTTGATAGTTTGGCGACTCCCACTAGCTAAATAGCGGCCATCGGGACTATATACTACTGAATAAACACTACCAGAATGACCGGTAAGAGTACGCAATTGTTTTCCCGTTGCTACCTCCCAAATTTTGATAGTTTTGTCATTACTCCCACTAGCTAAATAGCGGCCATCAGGACTATATACTACTGACCAAACCCAGAAAGAATGACCAGTAAGAGTACGCAATTGTTTTCCCGTTGCTACCTCCCAAATTTTGATAGTTTGGTCAATACTCCCACTAGCTAAATAGCCGCCATCGGGACTATATACTACTGACAAAACCGAGTCAGAATGACCAGTAAGGGTTTTATCTAAGAAGCGAAGACTAGATAAATCAGATATTAATAATTGAGGACTAGCAGGAAAATTTTTATATTTAAAATAACCATAACCTTGAGTTACTCCTATTCCTAATAACAAAACTCCACCAAGAGCTATCATTCTATTTCTCAGATTATTATTTTTAACCGGTTGTGCTGGTGTTTTTTTGGGTACAGGTGCGGGTGAAACCGGCGGAGAAGGATTAATCTTAGGAATAACTGGCGGTTGTTTTTGAGTTCCAACAGGATGCGGATTTGGTGGTGGTGGAGATGGCCTATTAGGATTTATAGGAGGTAACTTTAATTGCCTTTCAATCTCATCCAAACGCTGTAAAATAACCCTAGTATTAGCCGGTCTATTCTTGGGTAATCTTCCCATCAACTCATCAATAAAATCCAACAATAACGGGTGAATATTTTCCGTTTCTTCTCGCCAAGGTAAAACATCATTAATCGGATCATAAATTTCTAAAGGATGTTTTCCGGTTAATAAATGCACAAAAGTTCGTCCTAAAGCATGAAAGTCTGATTGAATCACCGCTTGACCATGTTGTTGTTCATTGGGGGTATATCCGGCTGAGGTAATACCTGTCACCTGTTGACCTTTTACCTTTTGATGATAGGTTTGGGTTTCTTCCCTTGCTGTGCCAAAATCAATTAACACCAACTCGCCACTATTCCGCAGCATAATATTAGGGGGTTTAATATCTCGATGCAGCCAATTCTGTTGATGAATTTTATCGAGAATTAAAGTAATTTCTCTCAGCCATTTTAAGGCTCGTTTTTGACTTAACTTATCATACTGCTTTAGCCACTGTTCTAAATTAATC
>NZ_JAPZQJ010000627.1:0-2836 GCF_027530405.1 Microcystis sp. LE19-41.2A
TCTGTATTAGTCGAGAAAATTCATACAGAGGTCTTAAACTATGAAAATCTTATCCTGTTATTCCCTCGGTGAACACTTCAGTAAGTAGTCGTGCAAAATTAATTTCCTAGTGAAGATAGGCAAGAGGCAAGAGGCAAGAGGCAAGAGGCAAGAGCGGGGTTAGATATGTGTAATTAATTTTGCCTAGGTACTTACCTTATTTTGCCTTTTGGAAGCACTCAGAACGATTCGCTCGATCAACGACTGACTAAACTTTTTCAAGGTAAACCAGCCCTGTCTAGTTTAAACGCTCAAAAAGATAAAAACAACAGATAAACAGATAAAAACAGTATAAATCACAGAAAAAGACGGTATTGCGGGCGAAAACTATTAGAAATTGGAGAAATAATCATGCCAGTCCCGAAAACAACCGTTATTTCTGTATCCGATGAAGCCCTCGGTAATTTCGCCGTCCCCGATCATTCAGAACGGGTTTATGCCCAAGTGTACTATGCCATCCGGGAACGTCAGGGTATGCTATCTCGGAAACGCAACGGCGAGGATTTCAGTTGGGATGACTTCAAACAGAAATTCACCGAAGCGTTCGGCACTCCTGACAAACCCACCTATACGCTCGAACAACTGCTGGATTATGCACTTCGCAAATTCAATATGACTTTGCAGGACTTGATCGATGCCAACAAACGCAGTTGGGAACGCCGTCGCGCTCGGGAAGAAAAATATGGTTCCTATAACAGCATTCCCCAAGACTGGAACGCAGGTTAATTAACGTGATGGGAGAGGAGTTTTCCTCTCCTTTTTTTTGCTTCGGTGAAGGGAGAAATAAAAGAAAAATTAAATAACAAAAACTATCGGAGCGGGGTGTAAACTATTCCGAGAAAATCGATGGATAACGACACTTTCGATAGTTATCTTAACACCCTCCGTGATTATCGTCTATATAAACAATTTCCCGACGATTATTACGATCCAACCCAAGATTTACCGCCAGGTATTCACGCCTCGATCTACCGTCCCGAACCGGAAATAGAAGACGACCCCGACCCAGATGAGCCAGAAATTTCGGATAATTGGCAACCCAGCGATGATCCTCTTCATTTCTAATCGGTAAATCAAACTTTTTCTGCCCTTGGGCGATTGTCACTGCGACTATCGCCTTTTTTAACTGAGGGAAACAATCGCCAGTAATTTTCAGACAAAGCTCGGTCGGGAGACGACGAATACAAAAAATAGGAAAAGAAAAAAAAGAAAAACGGTCGAGTGCGGTCGAAAACCAACGGAAGTTAACACCATGCGTCAATCAAGCCACACCCTTATCGAACTGCTCGTCACCTCAATCAATTCTGAAAATATTGGGCAAGTTGAACTGCCCTTCCCTGAATCCTTTGGAAGAAAAGCTGTTAGAATTTTTAAAAATTTACGTTAATTAGAAACAGATGAAGATTATACAAAAAAGATAACTTAAAATAACAAGAATGCTCTCGCCAGAGGTGAAAATAATTGAACTAGGAGCTATGAATAATCAAACAAATCCCTTAAGCAGACTGCTAAAACCTGAAACCGAGAAACAGCCAACAGTCTTAGGACAAACAGGAACAAACAATATAGCGCAGAATATCACTATTACGGAAACTATTGAGATGAGATTAAGACAACCCTACATTGACCTGATTGGCATCTGGAAAGGTTTTGGCTACCCAGACCGTCACAACTTCCAGTGGGACTCGAAAGCCAGAATCCGCATCTGGAATGGCAACAACTGTCACTTCGTTGTGTTTAGCGATTTGGATGAGCCAGACAGCGGCACGTCCATCACAAATAGCAGCGAAAACCTAGCAACTTTTATCCGCCGCGACTTTCACTTGGACGGGACGATTTTGTGGTTCGAGCATTATCCGCGCCATAACACTCCTGAGTGCATCCGCCAAGCTAATCACTGGCAAGAAGAAGTCTCTCTTGTTACTTATACCTGGGATGGACAAAAATACCTCTCTCCTCGCTGGGTCTATATCAAGCGAGAAGCGGCGGAAACTATGATCGACGCTTCCTTAGAGATGGAAGGCTACCGCTCCTTGTCCTCCCATTATTTCTCCTGTCCTGTCCTGATTTGATAACTAATCACCGAATAAAACGGAGGCAATGCGATTATTTTAAGCCAAGTAACCGATAATTAACAACTGACTTCACCGCTTTTATTTGACTCGATGCAAAAGCGATCTCATCGAGTCACTACTTTGTTAAACAGGAGTAAAAATGAAAAATAAAACAACAGAATTTATCAAGGGTAAAAGAGTATATGGATTGTTTATGATTGTCTTTTAATGACTTATAAAAAGTTCAGGGAATCCAGTAAGTTAAATTGCTATTTGCACGTTTTGCCAGACCGTATTCTCGTTACTTATAAAGCCTTTGGGAGAGAATATTTATTGTCGAATTTACTTAAGATTTTAACTCAGCATAAGAGATATAGTTCGCAACAGTTAAAAATGAATAAAAACAAATTCAGAAGAGAAAAATAATAATAAAAATGCTTTCGCCAAGAATGAAAACAAATTGAACAAAATTATGACGGCTAAAAACCTGAATCTCGAACAGTTTACCGGAACCGAAAACTATTACAAGCACTCAATGGGACTCCTCTATACGGATGGGGTACATTACCTAGTCCAAGAAGCCAAAGCCTATTGGCTCATCGATAGACCTCTTGCATAATTTTTTTATGGTATAATATAAGGTTTTGCTTTTTTCTCAATTCTTAGATTGAAGTGGAAAAAAGAATAAAATGTGATCTTAGGTCAGGAAATCATCTATAATTTTGCTATGTTTATTAGCAAAA